>NZ_RKHR01000005.1:0-34849 GCF_003752585.1 Sinobacterium caligoides | reverse complement strand
TTTCAAACTTCGAATATGATTTTCCAGCACCTTATCAATCAGGTAGATAGCCTAGAACGGCCTCTAAGGGCCCTAATAGCCAATTGCGCATAATGTATATTATGTTAAATTGAGTATTATTGATTCCTTGTGTACATCAGGGCTTGTTTGCTCTGTTACGTTATAACCAGCATGCCTGATAAAGGCAAACGGATGGCTAATCGTGCTGAAACGCCCTATTTAAACGGATATAAACAAATCAAAGGTCTATATCGGGATTACGAATTATTACTCCGTCACTTGTGAGTGATATAGCTACGCGAGTAGAAACGTGTAGGTAACAAAAGCTATGGCTAGCATTCACAATATCATCTACTTACGGATAAGCGGTGAGGTTTGGGCATTACATGCAGACGGCAGTCTCAAGAAACTTCCCCCCGATGAGATACCTGATAATGTCGAGATTCATGAGTTCATCGATGCGCAGTTAGTAAAAAGTTCAAGTGGACGTATCGACATTATTATTGACGGTGTCAAACACCCGATTAAACTCGGCGATGAGGAGTTGCCTAACGATGGTCGAGAGTACCACCACCAAATCGACCGTACCGGCGACGAAAGAATTGCAGAGTCTGGTTTTGATACCAGTCACCTCAACACCGGGCAAACCAACCTACAGCTTTATTATTCAGGTATTGGTTTATTGCACACGCCGGATGTTCTTCATCATGGCCCGCTATATCATCTGGGGACACATACTGTCCCCCTATCCGGCTTTAATACATTTTTACCGCCAGTGACTTTCTCTGCTCCTCCTCCGGTATTCGATAACTCAACCAACGATTGGCATCACCGTGATGGCGCAGCGGTCACCATTATTATTGAAGATAATGAGTACCCTGTTGGGCTTGATGGTTACGTTAACCAATTTGAAGCACCGGGCGTATTACTGCACGGGACGACCACGAATATCGATGACGATCGCATTATCATCGTGACTGTCACAGATATAAACGGGGAGTCTCTAAGCTTTGAAACGTTGGCGACAGCCGGTGTTTGGAACTTAGGGCTGGTCGATCTAACAGCACTCGCCGAGGGTAAGTTTACCGCCACGGCAGAGGTGACGGATAGCTTTGACAAGGTGGTTGACGATATAGACGACTCGATTAAAGACGTCTTAGCCGAGGGCGTCAACGTTGTCATTGAAGATGTTGCTGACGGCTTGATCAATGCTGATGAAGCGCACAAGACCAAAGTGGGTGGCCAATTTGATAACGTTAACCCAGGCGCCCTTGTCACCATTACCGTCACCGATGAGCGTGGTGAAAAACTCACGTTCACCACGACGCTTAAAGAGGATGGCAGCTGGGATCTCGATAATAGCGATATCTCTACATTAAAAGATGGCCCAATAAAGGTCGTGGCCAATACTGTCGACCAGGCGGGTAACCCAGCATCCTCTGATAACGAAACAGATCTATTAGTTACACCCAGTATTACTATTGAAATCATTGATAACGATGGTGTGCTCAACCAATATGAGTCACCGGACACCTTGGTTCAGGGCACCATCTTCAATGTTGAAGACGGCTTGATCATCACCGTGACGGTGACCGATAGCGAAGGCAATAGCATTACACAGGAAGTGATTGTTGATGGTGGTACTTGGCAGACTAATATGGACCTTTCTTCGCTTGTCGACGGTGATTTAACTGCTGTTGCTGAAGTGACCAACCAGTATGGTGATGATGCGACGGATGAAACCCATATCGATCTCGACCAGACCGCCGAAATTGATGTTCACTTTGTCGATAATGACGGCGTTATCAATGCAGTAGAAGGCTTGGCAGCTGCCGTTACAGGCGGTATTGTCGATGTTGAAGAGGGCCAGCCGGTTGACTTTATTATTACCGATAGCCTTGGTAATACCATCACCGGTAATGCACAAATCATTGGTGGTGAGTGGGTCTTTGAAGGGCTCGATTTCAGCGATCTGGCCCCTGGTGAGTTGACGGTCGATGCGAAGACCGTTGATGTTGCCGGTAACGAGGCAACGGCTACCAATACCATCCCCTACGATCCCCTCGCCTCAATCGATGACGTCACGATTGAAAATGAACAGACCGGTTACGATGATGAGGTGATTAACAAGCTCGAATCTGAACTTCCTGATGGTACGACGTTTAGTGGTACGACGAGTGAGATTGAACCCGGGCAAATACTCTCGTTCACGATCACTGATAGTGACGGCACAGTACTCGATGGGTTTACTGCTGTGGTGGAGCCCGACGGTAGTTGGACCTTCGACGCTGACGTCAGTGGTCTCGTCGACGGTGATTTGATCGTCGACGCCACCGGTGAGGATATTGCCGGTAATGTGGCGGTTTATCAGGAGAGTTTCCTTAAAGATACGCAGGCCGCAGTCACCATCGAATATATTCAAGATGATGACTATATCAATCAAAATGAGCAATACACGGTTAGTGTTCGCGGCGATGTGACTGATGTCGAAGACGGTGCCACAGTGACGGTCGTACTGTCCGATGGTACTCCGGCTCGTGATATTACTGTGCAAGCCGTTGTGGTGGGCGGCGTTTGGCAAATAGATGGCATCGATATCTCCAGCTTGGACGAGACTGCCCTCTCCGGCAATCGAATTACTGCCACCGCTTCGGTCACCGATAGCCACGGCAACCCAGCGACATCTGACACCTCGATTATCAAAGATACGATTTTGGTGAATGATATTGTCACGCCGATTACGGGTGACGATGATGGCATGGGCGGTACCGTGGTCAATAATGGTCTCGATATCGAGGCTTTGAAGAACGGTGAGACCGTGACCATTCGCGGTACATCGGATGCCGAGATTAACCAGCCGGTCATCATTACCTTTAGCAATGACTTCTCTGAAAGCCAGAGCTTTACCGGCCAAGTCATCGATAATCTCGGTAACTGGGAGGTCACCGGCGTCACAGTGACCAGCTTGTCGACAAATTCAAGCTGGCAGATGACGGCGCTGTCGACAGATATCGCCGGCAACGAGGCCTCAGATGTCACACCGGCACTCGATTTACCGGATGTTGCTGCGATCAGTGAGTTTGGTATTGCTGTGGGCGCGACACCCACCGATACAGTAGCGATCAATACCTTTGGTGACGATGCCGACCCTCTCGATGATTATCGTTTTTCAACGACACAAACAGCGCTACTCGCCTTAACCTCCGCCGATGAGGGAATGGAGATTATTTCGCTGAGTGACACCCACATGGAACTCAGAACGCTATCGGGAGAGCTTGTTCTCGACATGGTCATCGACGCTGTCGCGCAAACCGTACAAATAACGCAGTCTCGCAACATTGATCATCCAGACGGTGTTGAGACGATCGCCACCCGTATCATGGTCGAGACCACTCAGATCGATGCGGACAGTACCACTGAAACCGTCTTGTCGCCGGTTGAAGTGACTATTACTAATGCGGCCCCTATCGACATACCGCTCTACTCTGAAACGACAACGGAAGCCATTAGCAACTATCATGACTTATTAGCCAGCAATACGGTCGTGTTAGAGCCCGCCCGGCTCTTCGGCGTCTCTGTCGATACTGATGATGATGGTGTTCCTGATGCTATAGAGGTCGTGCCGGATGGCGGCTCGGTTACCGTCAATACCGTTAAGGGCGACCTCGTCTTCTTCAGTGATGGCACCTGGGAGCTACACGCGCCCCGTAACCTTGATCACACCGTATCGCAGACGATTTATTTTGAATATGCCATGTATGATCACAATGGTTACCCTGCAGTGGGCCCTGCGTTGATTACCGTGGTTGATGGTGCACAGGGAAGCATTGGAGACGGCACGGCAACATTAACAGAAGATATTTTAAGCCCGACCGAGTCGGTAACCAGTACGGCTGCGATCTTGGCAACAGCGGGCTCCGATGATGTTCTTGTGAGCTCTTTACAGTTTGTTGCCGATGTCGTGACAGATCTTGAGGCGCTCAACTTAGAGAGCTCTGGCGATAGTCTTAGCTACAGTTTATCAGCAGATGGCCGCCAGATTACCGCTTTCATTGGTAACGTAACCAACACAGTTTTTACCTTAGACTTGAGTGCGGCAGCGACGGCAGACAGTACAGGAAATGCTGATATTGCGGTGCTAATGGAGCTGTTCCAGCCTTTAGACCATATTGTTGATGACGTGCTTACCGTGCGCTTGACCGTAGTCGGTGACGATCTTGATGGTACTTCGCTGTTGGTCGGTGAGGCCGAGATGATCATTAATGATGGTGCCGATCCATTCATCGCAACACCGGTGGCCCCTGCCGATATTACGGAAACCGCACCAACAGGCAGCGCCATCGAGCGAACCGGCAGTATTGAGACCGATGTCGGAAGTGACGCGATTGCCGCGTTAGTCTTTCAGGATGGTGCAACCTTCCCTACGCTAACTTCAAACGGCTACCCGGTGCAATATCGGGTCAGTGCTGACGGTAGCTTACTCGAAGCCTATGTTGATACCCCTACCCCGAACACGATTGTCTTCACGGTTCAGATCCAGGGGGCACCGGACAGTACGGTGGCTTCATCAACAGATTATTTATTCAGTCTGTATGACTCGCTCGATCAAATCGCTCAAGCTGATGACACCGCCCACCTGAGCCTTCCCGTTTATGTCATCGACGATGACGGAGACAGTACCGAAGGCATGATCAACATCGGTATTGTCGATGGCACAGACCCTACAATCAGCATCAACGATACGAGCTTACAGCTTTCTGAGACCCCGATAGACCCAATTAATACTGGGGTTCCCTCTGTCATCACCACGCAAGGGACAGTCACGGCAGGTAGCGATCGCATCGTCACACAGACCTTTGGTATCACCAATAACCAACCGTTGATCGATGATAGCGGCAATCCAATCACGCAGAACGGTGTCGCGTTAAAATTGAAGTTTTCCGGCGATGATATGGTCGCCTATAACCCAACCACCAACCAAAACGTGCTGGTATTTAACCTAACGCCGGTCGTCGCCCAGCCGGACGGTCTACCTGCCGGTCAAACCGCAGTCGTTGATATCACCGTCGAGGTGGTGGGGCCTATCGACCACGTCAGCCCCGATGGCAATACGGAGATTGATGACCTGAGTTTAACGGTCCCCATCTTGTTGACGGACAGTGATGGCGATGACCACCTAAGCGATATCACCGTTTCGGTACTCGACGGCCAAGACCCGGTCTTCGACAGTGCGGCACCCATTCTTGTAAGCGAGGTCGGGCTGGGTAATTCCGGTAATGCCAGCGAGAACGATACGACGCAGATTCAGTTACACCCGCACAGCGATGATATTGTGGGCTACACCATTTTAATGGCGGATTTTGATGCCCTCAACCTAACGTCTCGTGGCAACCCTGTGACGATGCAGCTACAGGGAAGCACTTATAAGGCGCGGGCTGACGGGGCGTTGGTGTTTACCGTTACCATCAACGACAGCGGTCTCTTCACGTTTAAATTGAAAGGCCCACTTGACCATCCGTTTGCGACGGATGATGACATCGTCTTCCCTTTGAAACTGCAAGCGATCGATGCCGATGGTGATTTATCACCCGTCGCCGAGGTAAGTATCACTGTTGAAGATGATGTCCCTGTCGCCAACGACGATACCATCCATGTTATCGAAGGCTTCTCAACCACCGGTAGCGTCTTTAGTAATGATGACAAAGGCGCGGATACACCGGCTAAGATTATTGGCCTTTTTCACGACACCGACCTAGTGTCATATGATCCTGGCCCAGATCCGAGCTGGAGTTACACCATATTTTCTCCAGGAGTGGTCGATGCTATTGGCCTGTTTACGCTGCATGAGAATGGTGATTATGAGCTGACCTCTTCTGTCTTCGACTCAGAGATTATCAAGGATTTGAAGGAGTTAACATACACTATAGAAGATGGTGATGGCGATACGGCGGAAGCACTGATTAACTTAGAGATCGAAGATAACGGTTTCTATATGGTACAGCCGACTAATTTGGAAGATTATGAGGATAGCGAGTTCCTGCTCGATATGCGCTTTGAGGCTGGCGATGTCGAAATTATAGAGACTGCGACGTTCTTACATATCGACGAGAACAGTCTTGATGGCGGTAGGTTATTCCTTGACCCTCCCGGTGGCGGTCCGCGGGTTGAGCTAATTGCTTCCGGCGGCAAGTTTACACTCTCTGGTTCAGAACTCGATTACGATGCTGCTGGTGGTATCGTCAAACCCAACGGCAATCTGATTTACATTCCTGCAGAAGATGTCTCTAACGCCAACGAGACACTGTCAGAAATCAACCCGTTCGCCGATTATCAGCTAGATTTCACCTTAGAAACGGACATTGTGGGCGGATCTCCACGTGAATTCTATGGCACCGTTGACCTCAGTGTGATCTCCGTCGCCGATGCCCCTGTCTGGCAGGATAACGGCAGTGTTGAAGTCGATGGCAGCGGTAATGTGGTGAAATATATCGTCGCCTTTGACGAGGATACCAGTGCTACTGATCTCGACCTAGAGGCCATCAGTGTCGACAATGATGGCTCTGAGGATGTGACCTATCGGGTCGGTAACATCGATAGTGAAATCATTGTCATGATGGGAACCACAGTCCTTAGCCCGAATGATATCTTGCTGCCCGAAGAGATCAGCCAGCTGAGTGTCATCGGGGCAACCTACGGTATTGCCGGCCAGTATCATTTCGACCTTATCTCGATCACCACAGAAAAAGACAATGCCGACACGGCAGAGACGCCAGTCGTGGTGGAAGTCAATATCACGCCAATGGCCGACGACCCCAGCATCAGAGTGAAGAATATCCGTTCGCTGGAGGATCAGCTCATTGACTTGCAGCCTTATATCGAAGGCACGTTGTCAGATCCCGATGGCTCAGAGTTCCTCAGCTTTGAACTCGTCATCCCCGCTGGCTGGTCCGTCGAGGTTGACGGCACCCCCCTATCCGGCACCACAGTAGTCGTTAACTATGCCGACATCACAGCTGGCTTGGCAATGTTGAAGCCCGAGCAAGATGTCAGTTCTTACAATCAAGAGTTCACCATGCAGGTGACCCCGATCGCCAACGACACCACGCAAGATGGGCTCGTACCATTACCAGAAACTAACCGTGGTAAGACGAAAGAAGTGACAATCGATGTTACCGGTGTGGTTGATGAGCCAGAACTCGAATCAGGACCTGGCTGGAATTTGGTGAACGACGGTGGCAACCACTTCACAATAAGTAATATCCCGACCAACCTTGGCCAAGAAGACGTGCCTTTTTCCCTCGACTATCTCTTGGGCAGTACCGATTTAGACCACTCAGAATTTAGCAACGTGTTACTGATCGGTGTTCCCGATGGTGCTTACTTCAGTAACTCGGCGGGTGAGCCGATCTATCTCAACGTGGTTGATTTCGACGGTGCTGGCGACCCGATCTATCAAATCAGCGTAACCCACCTTGAGAACCTCTATATCACACCACCTGAAGACCTCTCGGGTATCCTTAGTTTTGATATGGAGCAAATCATCACGGAGCCTGACGGCGACAGTACAACCTTTACTATTACCACAAACCTCGATATTGCACCGATCGTCGAGAGCAGTGTCTTCGCACCCGCGGATCAACACGTGAGCGAGGATGGTACCCTCACGCTTAACTTAAACCCAGGTTTTAAAGACGCCGATGGCTCCGAGGAAGTGACCGACGTATTGCTCAGCGGCCTCCCCCTTGGCCACGTCTTTATCATCGATGGTACCACCGTCACCGTCGATGCCAGTGGGGAAATTCGTTTATCAGATTACAGTAGCGATATTGCGCTGACGCTGGCGAACAATACCGTACAGTTCCAGCCAATTCCGGATTTCTCTGGCCGCTTCGAGTGGGGACTCAGCTATGAAGTCCTCGATACCGCGCCTGGCACAGGCCGTACTGACCTGCAAACGATCAACTCAAGTATTCGTGTCGATGTGCACCCAGTGGTAGAGAATGAGACAGAGCTGGTCGGTACTGGCGACACCCTAGTCAGCACCAATGGCAGCATCGATTTGACCGGCAAGGTGCAGTTCACTGAGGCCGATGTTGATGGCAGCGAATGGCTCGATACCATCACTATCATCATGCCCAACAACGAGGACTTCTTCGTTACCCACCCTAACGGCGCCATCCACCAGGGTAACGGTGAGTGGATCATCGATGCGACGGGCCTGACGAGCAGTAGCCTACAGGATATCCTCGTCGAGATTGCCGATGGCTTGGTCATCTCTTCCAGCAGCGTTGGTGTTGAGACGATCCAGATCGAGGCTCGTGTCATCGACCGCGCCTCAGCCTGGCACAACGACAGCCCTGATACCTCCGGTAAGCTCACTGACGGCAAGGTGATATCAACCGATATCACACTGCAGTTTAATGAGCCTGTTTTAGATGGCATTGCCTGTCAGCCAACACCGCTGTTCACAACAGGCGAGATTGTCGATGGCATTGAGGATCAAGCACCCATCAACTTTGCCAGTCATCTTAATACTGATATCGCTGGCAACTGTGACGGCTTAGATAACGACGTTATCTCGTTTTATGTGGCGGCGACTAATGTTGCGCACTCTGCCTGGATCGGCGGCCCCGGTGTTGTCGAGGAGTATGATGCATCCGGTGACATCTTAATGGGCTGGTCTTTCACAGAGGCTGCTATTCCTACACTCGAGCTACGTTATCTCACAGAACATTTTGCCGGCACCATCGATATCCCGGTACAAGTAATCGCCACAGATGCCAGCGGTAATACGGAGATAGATAACAGCCAAATCCTGAAAATCGAAATTGCACCAGTCGTCGACGCGTTTAGCTTCCAGGTGGCAAACAACATCACTGTTGAAGAGGATGTCGATACCGAGCTGGGTCTATTCTTTACCACTGCCGACAGTAACATTGCTGGGCAAGGTATCGAGAGTATCGATAGCAGTGAACCGATCACCTTCACCTTGCTAGACACCCACAAGGGCACACTCTCATTGGCACCAGGGCTTGATCCTGCACTGCTCATCGATCAGGGGGGCGGCGTTTATACGCTGACAGATACTAGCTTGTTAGCCAATGTTCGCTTCAGATCACCTGAGCATATGGACGGTCAGTTTAGAATACAGCTCGAAGGTAAAGTCATCGATGTCGCCGATGGTTATGCCGGTAATCAGGTTGCCAGCCAAATGTTTACCGAGCAAGTCGTCATCAACGTTGAGCCTGTGACCGACCCGGTGATCATCACTCAGAACACACCGTTATTAGGTGACGAGGATAGTTACATTTCCCTCAGCGGTATCACTATCGCACTAGCCGACCAAAATGCGACGCATGAGATTAACCCCGAAAACCTTCCAGCCGGCAGTTCTGAGAACCTCACTATACTTATCGAGTCAGTGCTACCGGGCTCTACCTTGTACTATGACAACGGTGATGGCACCTATACGGCTGCGGGCAATAATGGCGTCAGACCCGATGGCTCTTTCTGTTGGCAGATAGAGACAGATCGTCTCGACGACTTAGTGTTTAAAGCACCGAGGGATTTCTCGGGTGATGTCGACTTAACCATCAAAGTGTACAACTATGAACGCGGCACCCATGACTATAAAAGTGCCGTTAAAAATATTACGGTCGGTGTGCTCCCTGTTGCCGATGGTAGTGATGCCTTTGCTGATTTCGACAACATTAGTACCATGGAGGGCGGCATAATCAACGTGGAACTCAATGCCACCATTGTCGATGATGATAGCATCGGCCACGAGACCGTCTCCATTCTCGTTAATGTTGAAGCCAGTTCAGATCCAAGTGCTTATTATCAGTTACTGAAAATTGTCGCTCCTGATGGCACAGAAGCCTTCTTTGTCGATCACGGTATTGGTAGTGATCCAAGGCTCAGCGCACTGCTCGAGGTATCCACTCAGGACTTGAGTTCTATTTCTATTGTCACTGACGGTGATGCTAACGGCCGCCTAGACCTACAAATTCTCTCCGGCTCTACTGACACCAATATTGTGGATGGCTCCTCATACAGCCATGTGGGTGGCTATAGTCAGGATGATATCACCGTTATGCTCTACCCTGAGGTTGACCCACCGACGGCGGTTGCGGAGTTCAGTAGTATTGCTGGACTGGAAGGTGACAATATACCGCTGAGCTTGATGCTTGAAATGGTCAACCCAGCAGATACAGAGCTCGGTAGTATTGAAATCAGCCAACTCCCTGCCGGTTACAGTATTATTGGCGGGACGCTGGCGGGTAGTGTTTGGACCGTACAAGAAGCAGACATTGCCAACGCTGAAATTGTCGGTGCGCCTAACCTATTTGGCGACTTCACGCTACAAATCGTGCCTATTGCCGAGCTTTCCGGTCAACAAGCGATGGGCAACCCTATCAGCATCGATGTACATGTTGCTGAACTTGCCAATAGCGGTCCAACAACCCTCGACGGCACTGCCAACGATGACATGATTTACGGTAACGATGACGAGCAAATCATCGATGCAGGCGCAGGTGCAGATACCCTTGCTGGGCGTGGTGGTGATGACATCATGACCGGTGGTGATGATGCAGATCGCTTCGTCTTCATGAGTGGTGATGGTAATGCCGCAAGCCCCTATACAGACACTATTACTGACTTCGATACCAAAGACAATGCGCTCGATGTTGACCATGATCAGCTCGATTTAGCCGACTTCTTTGCGATGCAGGATGTCTCCACTATTGCCCTTGTGGATGCGGCGATCGATATCAGCTATGACGGTCTTGTCGGTACAACGCTCACCATCAAAGATAGTGGCGGCGTGATCAATGAAAATATCGTTCTTGCCTCCGTTACAGAGGATCAGTTGTACGGCGCTGATGCCAGTGCCGCAACAGAAGCAGAAATACTACAGAAGATGATCGATGATCAGGTACTCGTCGTTAACGGTTAATAGGTGTCATTGAAAAGTCGCATCTATATTTAGAAGTGATCATGGCTTTCGGTTCAGGCTGGAGGAGCGTTACTGCATGAACAGTAACAATTTCATATCACTCGCTTTTGATTGTTAGAAGCACACTGTGATGCCTAGATAGGCAATGCTGCCTATATATCGGTTGGACCGCTGGTCATTATATGACGATTAAGGACGCGCTTAATGACTGATAATAATGGCATTATCTATGTCGAGATAGATGGCCAAATTTGGCTTTTACTCCCCGACGGGAGTTTAATCCCTATAGACACACCTTTGCTCACACCAGATGTGGTCATCCATCAGCTTTCAAACGAAGACATTATTCAATCTGACGATGGCCGTATTAGCATCATCATCGAAGGCATCAAACACCCCATACTCCCCTTGGTCAAAAGCACGCAAAGGCAGGAAGAACTAACTCCCTCAAGCCAAGAATCAGACTCCCCACTCTCGAATGAAGGCCGAGAATACTTCTATGAGCTCAAGCGTGATGCCGCTGTCACTATCGCAGAGTCAGGCTTTAGTACGAGCCATCAAGAGAAAGCTAATTACCCAGGCTCTTCAATAGAAGAAACAGTTTCTAGCAAGTGGCACCACCGTGACGGTGCGATGGTTAGTATCGTCATCGATGATAATGACTACCCTATTGGCCTAGAGGGCTACATTAATCGCTTTGAAATTGATGCCGTGCGGCTATATGGCCGTACACAAAACATTGATGATGATCGACACGTACACATATCCGTTACCGATATTCGAGGACAATCACTCGCGTTTGAATCGACAGTCTTAGCCTCACGTTGGCAGCTGGATAGTGTCGATTTAAGCCGTCTAGCAGAAGGACCTTTGGTTGCCACAGCCACAGTGACAGATAGTTTTGATGTCGCAGTACAAGCGCAGGATCAGTCGATCAAGGATGTGTTAGCCGAAGGTGTCGAGATTACGATCAGCGACGGAAAAGATCACATTCTCGATGCCGAAGAGGCAGCTAATTGCACGTTAAAGGGGCAGTTTGACCATGTTCTGCTAGGCGCCGAGGTGGTCGTCACTACTGTCGATGGCCGGGGTGCAGCCATTAACTATACGACTACGTTACAGGCAGATGGTTACTGGAAGGTTGAGCACGCTAGTCTTACCTCGCTGGCTGACGGCACTCTCAAGCTATCTGCGAGTACCGTCGATCAGGCGGGCAATCCGGCATCAATCGCTACCGAAGCTTACCTATTAACGACGCCCTTCATTACGATCGTTGCCGAGCAAAACGAAACGGAACTTGACGGTAACGATGGCATCATCAATCGTTTTGAATCTCCTACCGCCATATTTAAAGGGGCCGTACTAAACGTTGCTGATGGCTTACCAATTACCCTAACGGTGACCGATGTTGAGGGTAATAGCGAACAATTAGAAATAATCGTATCAGGCAGGCGTTGGTTTGCTCATATTGATGTCTCAACGCTGGTCGACGGAGAATTAAAAGCACGAGCTGACGTGACCAACGAGTTTGCCGATTACGCGACAGATAGTACCGTTGTAGCACTAGACCAAACCGCAGACATCACCGTAAACGTTGCTGACGACAATGATGTCATCAATGCCACAGAAGCCCTGAGCGCGACAATCTTCGGTGATAGCTTCGACATCAATAGCGGCCAACCCGTCGACATCTTAATCAAAGACGACTTAGGGCAAGTTGATACGGCAACAGCCACCATTCAGGACACTAACAGCTGGTCAGCTTCCGGACTCAACATCTCTAGCTTACAAGCCGGTGTGCTAAGCGTTACTGCCAACACACAAGACGTTGCGGGCAACCCAGCGACAGCGACTCATTCGATCCTCTATGACCCGTTTGCCGTCATTGATGATATTACTATTATCGATGAGCAGCCGGGCTATGACGACGATGTTATCAATAAAGTTGAAGATGAGGCTGCAGCGGGAACAACGTTCTTAGGCGCCAGTCATGAGATCGAAGCGAATCAAGTCATCACAACCACGATAACCGATAGCGCAGGCACATCGATTAGTGGCCTGACGGCAGTCGTTGCCGCCGACGGTAGCTGGAAATTTACAACAAATACCAGCAGTCTCGTCGACGGTTTGCTAACGCTCTCTGCCTCCGGTAGTGACCTTGCCGGCAATATCGCTCGTTACCAAGAGGCCTTCCTTAAGGACACCCTTGCGGCTATCACCGTAGAATTTGCTCAAGATGATAATTACATCAACCAATCAGAGCAGTTCATCGTTGCAGTCTCTGGGACGGTCAGCGACATCGAGGATGGGCAAACAGTGACCGTCGTCATCTCTGATGGAACGATTGCAAGAGACATCACTGACTCTGCCGTAATAAGCGGAGGAGCATGGTTAGTCTCTGGCGTGGATGTGTCAGGTTTAGATGATACGGCGTTATCGGGTAATCATTTAACCGCGACAGCGACGGTCGTTGATGTTGCAGGTAACCCAGCCACTGCCACAGACAGCATCATTAAAGACACTGAACTTACCATTGATATCGTCACACCGGTCACTGGCGTCGATGCTGCCATCAACAACGGTGTCGACATCAAGACGCTGAAAGACGGTGAAACAACGAGTATTCACGGAACATCAGATGCCGAAATTGGCTCGCAAGTTACCGTTGATGTGAGTGATTTTTTCGGCACGACACAGCGCTTTATCGGTAACGTCACGGATAGTTCTGGTAACTGGCAAGTCGATAATGTCGCTATAACCGACTTGTTTGCTCGATCAAGATGGAGCCTAACGGCCGAGATTAGCGATAGCGCGGGGAATAGCGCTATTGATGATACTCCTGCACTAAGACTCCCTGAAATTGCAGAGCTCTACGAGTTCGGTAGCGCACTCGGTGTTGTTCCTTCGAAAACAGTTAGGATTAGAACTTCTGGTGATGATAGCGATAACAGCGATGATTATGCCTTTTCTCTGCAGCAGCCTGACTTAACAGCTATCACTTCAGCTGGCGAGACGACTGTCATCAACATGATCTCGCAGACTTTTTTAGAGCTGAGAACCACCACAGACGAGTTAGTGTTAACGGCAGAAATCCTCGCTGCAGACAAGAGCGTCGTGCTTAGCCTTCATAGAAATGTTGATCAACCTGAATACAGCAATGACACACTAGTTTCACAACTATGGCTTGAAACGACACAAACAGATCCGGACGCAACAACTGAGACTGTTCTGTCAGCGTTAGAGATAAGGATTTACGACTCACCACCTTTTGTTATTCCTGACTACGATGCTGAAGCGATTGAAGCAATAAACAATAATGGCAACTTACTCGATCATAATACCTCCATCCACGAACCTGCGCGGCTATTTTCCGTCAGTGTTGATACCAATGACGATGGCACAATAGATACAACCAAGGTTGTGGCCCCAGGAGGGGCAGCTCAATTTACCACCGTCAAAGGTGAAATCACCTTCAGCAGCGATGGCGGTTGGTCGTTCGATGTCAATAGGAACTTAGATCACAACTTAGCGCAAACGCTCGCTTTTGATTACTCAATGTACGATGCCGATGGCAACCCTGCTACAGGCAGCGGTAATATAGCCATTGCAGACGGTGCTCAGGGGCAGATTGAAGATAGCACTGGCTCAATCACCGAGGCGTTACTCGGGGTAAGTTCACAGCTCGAATTAACCTTCAAAGCCATTGCAGGCTCGGATAACGTCGACAACAGCACTGTTCGTTTCGACCCTGCAGTCGTTACTAGCTTAGAGTCGATGCTCCTCACCAGCTCGAACGAATCGATTAGCTATAGTTTGAGCGCTGACGGCCTGACCATTAATGCTTATATTAATACCCTCGCAAATACTGCCTTTAGTATCGTCATGTCTGCTGCAAGCGTCGACAGCGCAGGTGACTCAAGCATAAATCTCACGTTAGATTTGTTGCAGCCGCTCGACCACCCGTTATTGAATACAATTACGCTCGTTTTACCGATTATGGCTGACGATACAGATGGCACGGACTTGCTTATTGGCCAGGCTGAGCTCGTTGTGAACGATGGCCAAGACCCCAGCATTTCAACGGTCGAGCCTGAGCCCGTCACAGAAACGGGGGATCCCCTATCACCGATTATCCGCACCGGCAGTATTGATATTGATACCGGTAGTGATGCTATCGCTGAGCTTCGCTTCTTATCTTCTGCAACGTTTCAGACGTTAACCTCGAATGGCTATAGTGTTGAGTATGATATCTCTAGCGACGGATTATCGCTGCGAGCCTACTATACAGATAGCGATAACGGCATAGAGGAAGACGTTTTTTTAATCGGCATTCTTGCGACTCCAAGCACTGGCTCGACTATTGATTATCAATTTTCCCTCGTCAATTCGTTAGATCAAATCGATGCTGATGACTCCGTCAGCCTGAGTGTTCCGATCTATGTTATCGACAATGATGATGACGCGGTTCAGGCTAATATCAACATCACAATTTTTGACGGTCCAGAGCCAACGATTACGTTCGATAGCGGCACTATTATGGTCTCTGAGGACCCTGTGGCCGACGGTTCTGCAGGGGTAACGAGTACTGCGACAACTGTGATTTCAGTTGCGGCCGGTAGCGACCGAATCATTTCCGAGCTTTTCGATTTTACCGTCGGTGGTGAGATACTCGATGTTGATGGCAACCCCCTGCAGCAGGATGGTGTATCACTTCTCAGTGTACTAGTAGATCAAACTACCGTTGCGGCCTACAACCCGGCTACCGGTTTGAACGTTCTTAAGGTTTCCGTTAGCAGTCTTGACGAACCGTTTGATAATGTACGGCCCGGTTTAGTTCAACAGTTAGAAGTAAGGACTGAAGTTGTAGGTGCCATCGATCACCTGCTATCGGACAGCATTGAGGTCGAATTCCCAGCAAAAGTCATTGATAGCGATGGCGATGAAGTACGTCAAAATGTCAGCTTTACTATAATTGACGGCAAAGACCCTGCTTTCAACCATGCAGAACCAATAATCGTTGAAGAGATTGGAGTTGGCGACCCAGCACTCAACAGCGAATACGGCCAAACAGAGATTCAGCTGCAAGCCCACAGTGACAATATTAATGCGTATAGCGTCGATACCGCAGCCTTTGACGCTCTTGCACTGACGTCATCGGGGGAACTAATCACTCTAGCCTCTGCTGGAAACACCTATACTGCAACGGCAGCTGGCAATACGGTTTTCACGTTGTCGATTGATGCTGATGGCCTAGCAGAAATGACACTAATTGGTCCGTTTGATCATCTTGTTAGCACGGGAAATGATCAAAGCTTGAGCTTTCCTATCGTAATTCAAGCGATTGACGCCGATGCTGATACTTCTGCGCCTGCCAATATCACAATCACAATTGAAGATGATGTTCCCATTGCAAGTACCGATACAATTGAGGTTGTCGAAGGCCTGACGACAACCGGGAATGTTTTCGACAACGACCATATTGGTATTGATTCTGGTGAGAGAATCACTGATCTGCTACATGACGATATAGCAATAGCACCAGAGCCTGGCCTTCCTAAGCGCTGGCTTTATGAGATCTCCAATAACGTCTCTCCCGATGTTATTGGCACGTTCACCGTGTTTGAAGATGGTGAATACGAGCTCGTTACTAGCGTTTTTGAGTCTTTTTTCGTTACCGACCTCACATTTCTAACATACTTTGTAGAAGATGCAGACGGTGATCGCTCGAGTGCCGATATCATCATTGAAATAAAAGATAACGGCTTTGTGATCGTGCAGCCAACCAGTGTTGAAAACTTCGAAGACAGTCAGTTTCTACTTGATATGAGCTTTGTTGCTGACGATGTAGAACTCGGTGAGGTTGTTACAAGCATCACTATCGCAGAAGACAGTCTAGATGGAGGTACGCTGTTACTCAATGGCACGGAGCTTGTGCCAACGGCTGGCACCTATACTCTGTCAGGCGCACAACTGGATTACAGCCCAGGTGATAGCGTTGTTAAGCCCAACGGTAATCTGATTTATATTCCTGCTGAGGACATGTCGAATGCCAACGATACGATGGCAGCGATAACCCCTGACGCTGATTACATCATCGAGTTTACACTTAATACGATGGATATTGGTGGAGGAAGCCGCGAATTCATCGGTGATGTTGACCTCAGTGTGATATCCGTCGCCGACTTGCCTGAATGGCAGGATAACGGCAGTGCGACTCTTGATAGCAACGGTAATGTGACGCGTTATATCGTCAACATTGACGAAAGTGAAGACGCTAAAAACTTAAATATTGCTGCTATTAGTATTGATAATGATGGATCTGAAGATATTTCCTATCGGCTAGGTATTGTTGATGAGAATCTACATTTAACCCTCGACGGTAACCTACTTGATGTTGACGACACAATCAGTGCTTCTGATATCACAAGACTACAAGTCACAGGCGCTACTGACAGCATCGCAGGTAGTTATGAGTTTAATCTGTTCGCCGTTAGCACAGAAAAAGATAATTTCGATGAGGCAGAAACGCCGATTATCGTTGAGGTTAATATTACGCCAGTGGCAAATAAGCCGGGGCTGAAGGTCAAAGATGTCCAGACTTTAGAAGATCAATTGATCGATTTGAAACAGATCATTGATGGCAACTTAACCGACCATGATGGCTCAGAGTCATTAACACTAGAGCTGGTTATCCCGGCCGGTTGGTCTGTGGTGGTGGATGGTAGTGTATTACCAGACACGACTGTTATCGTTGATTATCAGGATCTTATCGACGGGAAAGCGATGCTCAGTCCGGCTCAAGATATCAGTTCTTACAATACTGATTTTTTCATGCAGGTGACCGCTATTGCCAATGAGAGTGCTCAAGGTGGGCTTTCCCCCTCACCGGACAGCAGCAGTAGTGAAACCAAAAGTGTACGTATCACAGTAAAAGGTGTTGTTGACGAACCAATGCTTGAAACCGGTAATGGTTGGGAGTTGATTGACGATGGTGCCGGTAATTTTTCAATCAACAATACAGCTGATAATATTGCCCTTGAAGATGGGCTTATCCAGCTTAATTTGGTGTTGACGACCACTGACATTGATGGCTCAGAGTTCAGTAATATCTTACTTTCAGGCCTTACGGGTGGCGCCAGATTTACTGATGCGAGTGGCGTACCAGCAATACTGGATGTGGTCAGTTTCGATAGTGATGGTCAGCCAGTTTATCAAGTGACACCTGCCGACCTTGCAACACTTTATTTGCGGCCCACGACAGATTTTTCTGGCATCTTTAGCTTTACCCTGACGCAAGTCATCACCGAACCTGATGGTGATAGCAAGACCTTCGATGTTGCGGTCAATATTGATATCACGCCTGTTGTTGAAAGTGGTGTTGAGGCCCCTGCTCTTCATCACTTTACTGAAGATCAAGTCGGCGTGATCGATTTGCGCCCAACATTGCTCGATAGTGATGGCTCGGAGCAGCTCGTCAACGTTGTATTAACAGGTTTACAAAGCGGCGATGAGTTTATTGTCGATGGTCTGAGTGTCTTCATCGATGCTAGTGGCAGGCTGGACTTAGCTGATTATTCGACTGATGTTATTAATACACTCACTAACCTTGGCGTGCAATACCAGCCTCAACAAGACTTCTCTGGTCGGTTTAATTGGGGCGTTCATTATGAGGTGCTCGATACAGCCACCGTTACTGGGCGTATAGATAGTCAAATCGTTGACTCTAGCTTTTTGATCGACATCCACCCTCGAGTAGAAGAGTCGACAGTACTTGTCAGCACCGGTGGAACGGTAGTGAGTAGTAATGGCGCTGTAGACCTAACAGGTAGGGTGCAGTTTAACGAAGCAGATATCGATGGTAGTGAATGGCTAGACAATATCACTATCGACTTGCCAAATTTTGAAGACTTCTTCGTCAGCCACCCTAACGGCGCCATCCATAAAGGCGATGGTGAGTGGCTTATCGATGCTGGGACTCTGACAAGTCCGACGATCCAAGACATGATGGTTGAAGTACTCGACGGTTTAGTCATCACCTCGAGCGTGACAGGGGATTATGACGTCAAGGTCGAAGCGCGTGCAATCGACCAAGCCCCTTCATGGCATGTTAATTCTCTAGGTAATGAGATCATCCTTACCGATGGTAAGGTCATCAGTACCGAGCTTAATGTCCGATTTAACGAGGCTGTAGATGACGGGCAAGCCTGTACACCCAATTTATTAGTGGATCCCACTGAAGTTATTGATGGTGAAGAAGATGTCTATTCAACTGATATCGGTAGCCACCTTAACACAGATATAAGTAGCGGCGCCTGCGATGGTAAAGATGATGATGCCGTTTCATTTCGAATACTAGCAAGCCAGGTGCCTCATGGCGGTGTGATTGCCGGCCCCGGCGTCGTCGAGGAGTATGATGCTTCAGGAGACTACCTCGTTGCCTGGTATTTTACTGAAAGCGACCTACCTACTTTGCAGTTACATCATCTAGAGGAGCATTTTGCCGGTACGATGGAAATTCCCGTCAGGGTCATTGTCACAGACCCCAGCGGTGATACGTTAGTCGATGATAGCCAACAGCTTCGTGTTGAGATACTGCCAATACTGGACATATCTTTCGTCGAAATTGCCGATAACATTATTATTGAGGAGGATAGCGATACTGAACTGGGTCTGTATCTACGCACAGAGGACAGTAATCAAATTGACGAGGGTATTGAGAGCTTTGATAGCTCAGCTCCAATCACCTTAACACTCCCTGATTTTTACAAAGGCCTACTAACACTGCCCCAAAGCGTTGATACGTCCCAGCTTGTCGATAATGGCAACGGCAACTATACCTTGCTGGATCCGGGCCTTTTATCGAATCTTCGGTTTAGACCGCCGTACAACATGGACGGTGAGTTCCGACTACAAATTGAAGGAACGATCATTGATCGCGCCAATGGTTATGCTGGCGACAATACTGATACTAAAGCCTTTAGTGATGAGGTCGTTATTAATGTAGAGCCTGTGACGGATATCGTTAAAATTATCCAAACAGGCGACCTTATCGGTAATGAGGACACATTCATTCCGCTTGATAACCTAGAAATTAGCCTCTTCGATAACAACGAAACCCATGAAATCAACCCTGAATTATTACCGCCAGGCAGCTCAGAAACTATCACTATATTATTTGAAGGCGTACCTGCCGATTCAACTTTTTACTATGACAATAGTGACGGTAGCTATACAGCAGCACATAACAATGGTATTCAGAGCGATGGTCAATACAGTTGGAAAATTGATGTGGACCGTGCTGATAGCTTGGTATTTAAGCCTGCAAATAACTACTCCGGTGATGTCGAACTCAGCCTTAAGGTCACGAATCACGAGAAAGGCACTACGGACTATAAAACAACGATTAAGCCAATAACCATTGGTGTTCTCCCAGTTGCTGACGGCAGCACAAGCTTTGCTAATTTTGATGACATGGTGGTCAATGAAGGCGATATCATTGATATTCCGATTGCAGCGAGTGTGATTGATGATGATAGCGATGGGGATGAGACTACTGTTGTGGCCATTGATATTATGGCTTCGTCTGATAGTTCTGCGTTCTACTTCATCGATAAAATCGTCGCCCCGGATGGCAGCAGTGCACTGTTTATCGACCTTGGTGAAAGCAGTGACCCACGATTCAGTGCGCGGCTTGAGATGACGACTAAAGACCTTGCCTCAATCCAAATTATCACGAATCATTTTGCTCAAGGGCAGCTCGACATCAACGTACGCGTTGGCTCGATGGATAGCAACACCGTGTTGAGTGACGACAAGTCTGACACTGGAGGTTTTATCGATCACTCTATGACCATTAACATTAACCCACGGGTTGACCCTCCTTCTGTTGATGCTTCTTTTGATAGTATCGCTGGCCTGGAGGGTGAGTCTCTGCCGTTGGCGTTGTCTTTTAACAAGCTCAATCCAGCAGCTGGAGAGCTTGGTCGTATTGAAATTAGCGGCGTACCAGCTGGCTACACAATTATGGGAGGCGTATTAGAGGGCAATACTTGGAAAGTCGATGAGGCTGATATTGCTTCTGCCGAACTCGTGGGAGCAACGGACCTTTTCGGTAGTTACCAATTAGAAATCACGCCTTTTGCGGAGCTATCGGATGAAGTTGCCACCGGTAATCCAATCAATATTGATGTCATCATAGCCGAGGTACCTGATACAGGGGCCGCAACGATTGTCGGTACGGCGAGTGCTGATCGTATCTATGGCAATGACGACGACCAGGTAATTCAAGCCGGTATTGGTGCAGATATCATCACCGCTGAAGGCGGCAACGATACTATTCAATCCGGCATTGGCAGCGATCATGTCGATGGCGGTAGCGACGACGACACCATCGATGGTGGGCTATCTGACGACATCCTTATTGGCGGTACTGGTAGCGACACTCTGACAGGGGGAAATGGTGATGACCGTTTCGTCTTTAAGGCTGGTGATGGCGATAGTGTAATACCGCCCACGGATAGCATAAGTGACTTCGAGGTGAAAACGTCCCCTACTGATATCCATGTCGACACCATCGACCTGGTCGATTTCTTTAGTGGTGAGGATGTCTCTACTATCAATAAAATCGATGCTTTAATTGATCTTGTAGACAATGGCGCTGGAGGGACCATACTTCAATTAAAGGACAGCTTTGGTGATATTAACCAACAAATAGATTTAAACGCTATCAGCAAGGATGCGCTTTACGGTGGAGACTCCAGCATTGTGACAGAAGCAGAGATCTTGCAACAGATGATTGATGACCAAACGATGTTAGTGAGCGGGTAATGCCCTCCAAAGACTTGTTACTTTGCCTACAGCGCCTGACAGAGCACTTTGGCTACCAGGGGCATAGCTCGCGTCTGCTTGAAGGTTTACCAACAAGTGTGGAAGTATTAACCCTTGAGCTGCTTCCCCGCGCTGCAACCTTAGCCCGCCTTGATTGCCGTGAAATTAATATTAACGAGCTTAAGCGCTCCCCCCTTCCCCTTATTGCCCCTTTGAAAGAGCAAGAAGACCGTGCACTGATCATTACTAGCGTTAACGGTAATAACGTAACAACTGAATCGCCGGTAGATGACTTTACAGCTAAAACACTGCCTTTATCCGAGCTTACTAAGTCTATCACCGACACATTGTACTTGTTGACGCCCATTCAGCTATCAGATGCGAGATCTGAACAGTTACAGCAATATAAGAAAAAGCATTGGTTACGGAGCGCTTTCGAGAAATCAAAACCTTGGTATCGTGACCTTATCCTTGCCTCATTCGTCGTTAATGTATTGGCACTCGTCATCCCGCTATTCACGATGAATGTTTATGACAGAGTCGTACCTAACCAAGCATTCGCCTCATTATGGGTCTTAGCTATCGGTGCAGGGATAGCGGTACTATTTGATTGGTTCCTTAAACAAGCGAGAACAGCGCTGACCGATATCGCTGGAAAACATGTCGATGCAGAAGTGTCATCAGGTATTTTCGCCAAAGTAATGGGCATGCAGTTAGAGAACAAGCCTGAGTCATTGGGCGCCTTTTCTAAACAAGTGCAAGACTTTGATTCCGTTCGTGACTTCCTGACCTCGGCAACACTCATTGCAGCTATCGATCTACCGTTTACACTGTTATTTATTATTATCATTGGCTGGCTAGGCGGGCCCATGGTGCTTGTACCTATAACAATTATTCTATTTCTTATTACGCTTAGCTTGTTACTACAAAGGAAAATGAAGGCCAGCCTCGATGAAACGTCGAGACTAAGTTGTCACCGGCATGCACAACTCCTTGAAAGCTTGAGCGTGATTGCAGAGGCAAAACAAAACAATGCGCAGGGCATTTTGCAAAGGCGTTGGGAGCACGCCACAGGCGCACTGGCAGACTGGCAGAGTAACACCAAATCATTAACCAACACGCTAAGTCATAGCCTAGCCTCGAGCCAGCAGTTGGTAACCGTCATGCTGATTATCTACGGTGTCTATCGTATTTCAGAAGGTTTGTTGAGCATGGGCGGACTGATCGCCATTGTTATGCTCAGTGGTCGTACAGCGAGCTCAATTAATCAGTTAGCGATGCTGGTGATGCGTTATCAGCAGACTAAAACAGCTGTAGAAAGCGTCGAAAGTGTGATGAATTTGCCACAGGAGAACCAGGTAAGTCGGCAAATTAATCGCGCTGATTTTGAGGGACAAGTTCAGCTCAAAGATGTCAGTTTCAAGTACCCAAACCAAAAGGCAAGTGTACTTCAGCATATTGATTTAGAAGTTAATTCAGGCGAACGTGTGGCTCTGATGGGGCCGCCTGGCGCCGGAAAATCGACACTACTTGCCCTACTCGCTTACCAATACCGTCCGAGCGAGGGGCAGATCTATTTTGATGGTATCGAAGCCAACCAGTGGCCCTGCGATATTTTGCGTAAAAAGACCGGCTGGGTAGCCCAACAGCCTATTCTTCAATATGGCACTATACTTGAAAACATGGCATTTGGTTTAGGTGAAATTGAAAAGGATAACCTTAAACAGGCGTTAATTCGTTCAGGTGTCGTATTGTTTATCGATCAGTTGGAAAACGGCCTAGAAACCAATGTCGGAGAAGGCGGCATGGCGCTATCAGGAGGGCAAAGGCAGTCTGTCGGTCTAGCGCGGGCGTTATTACGTCAACCGAGCTTTCTATTGCTCGATGAGCCTACATCATCTATCGACGAGAAAGGGGAAGGCTATATTATACAACAGCTTAAAAAACTCCCCAATACAACGACGACAATCATTGCCACACATCGACAAAGTATTCTCTCTATCTGTGATCGTGTCATACAGCTTGAGCAAGGCAAGATAGTTCGCGATATCTATCAACCTAGAAAAGCGGATATTAGCCATCGTAACCGCGTCAAGAAAGTTACATTAACACCAAAAGACCCTGTATAAATGACAACAAAACTACACTGGCAGCAAGTTAAGCTTGCCTATCACGCAAGGAAAGTCGTCTGGTTAGTCACGGCGCTAGTCCTCTGCACCATTACCTGGGCCGCTCTCGCCAAGCTTGATGTGGTGGTTATCGGTCAGGGCAAAGTAGTGCCAAGCAATGCCGTACAAAAGATTCAGAGCCTTGAGGGCGGAATTGTACGACAGGTTTTAGTGAGTGGCGGCGAGCTCGTTGAAAGTGATCAAATTTTAGCAATACTCGACGACACACGTTTCAGATCAGGGTTTCAAGAAGCCGAACAGCAACGGATTACACTACTCACCAAACAATCTAGGCTTATTGCAGAGCTAAAATCTATTACAATCGGTGATTATACGCCTGATTGGCGCGACACCATTATCGTATCAAGACAACCATTGAGGGCCGTAGCGGGTGGTGAAGAAGCCATGGCGCAAGCACAAGCGAGTTATGACGTACGTATCAGGCAGCAAATTACTCAACTGCAGTTAGGTAGTGAGAGAATTAGCCAGCAAGAGGAAGCCCTCAGTGAAAATAGATCTGCTATCGCAACCTTAAAGCAGAGTTTAGCCCTCAACCAGAAGGAATTAAGCTGGGTTCGAGACGCTCTCAGTACCGGCGCAGTCGCGGAGATTGAATTGCTTAAATCACAGCGGGAAGATGTGCGTATTCGCGGTGAAATCCAAACGACACAACTGGCCACACGTAAGCTACAAGCAGCTAAAGCACAGGCAATCATGGAACGACGTAATACTGCCTTAGAGTTTAGAACGCGTGTACAAATAGAATTAGACGAGACTCGCGCCCAACTTGCCCTTTTAAAAGAGACTCAGACTGCCGTTGCTGACCAATTGAAGCGAACCACAATCCGATCCCCTATTCGCGGCACAGTAAAGAATATCACGATCCGATCACTGGGTGGCATCATCAAGCCTGGCGACTCTATGATGGAAATTGTGCCTATCGATGATCAATTGATTATTGAAACTAAGCTAGCCCCGAAGGACATTGCATTTGTAAAAGAAGGCTTAGCGTCTATTGTGAAGTTCTCAGCATATGATTTTGTCATTTACGGCGGCCTTAAGGGCATCGTCGATTATATTAGCGCAGATGTACTGAAGGATGATGAAGGTAAGCCCTACTATCGTGCCCACATTCTGACAAATAGTAACACGCTAAATGGCCACCCTATTATTCCCGGCATGCAAGCAGATGTGAATATTTTAACCGGTAATAAAACAGTACTGAGCTACTGGCTAAAACCTCTGCTAAGAGCGAGAGCTGATGCACTAAGAGAGCAATGAGATAATGAAAACCTGGAGCTGATATGCGTAATCTAATCCTGATAAGTACGATTTACCTAGCTTGTCAGCAAGCTAGCGCGATTACACTTGAGCAATCTGTTGCTGCTGCAATTGATACTAACCCCCAAATTAGTCAACAGTATGCGCAGTTTGAAGCCTCCGTTCGTAAAACAAGCAGCGCAGGTTACAGCTATAAACCGCAAGTGAGAATCGATGCCGGCATAGGCTATGAGGAAACCTATTACCAGTCTGGTGAAAAACTTAATCGCCGTGACGATGATGAGACGGCTAACCCAAACCATGACCTAACCCGAAAAGAAGCAAGCCTAACGATTTCGCAAATGCTATTTGATGGCTTTGACACAAGATACAATGTCAGTCGCCTAAGCGCTGAGGCGGAAGCCGATAGATTGGCACTAATAGCAAGAGCTGAAAATATCGCGTTGGAGGTCAGTAATCTCTATATTGAGCTAATCAAGGCAAAGGCGACGATCGAGCTAGCTGAAAAAAATGTCAAAGATTATGAGGATGTTTATAACGATATTATGGTGCGCTCTGATAAGGGGTTGAGTAGCCAGTCAGATGTTGCACAAATCAGCGCACGCCTTGCCTCGGCAAACTCATCACTGATCGCGTCGAAAAATAATTATTATGACTTACGTGCCCAATTCAACACCATCGTCGGGCTACCCCCAGAAAATCTTACAGCGCCTATACCAGACAGAAACCTTGTGCCTAATACGTTACAAGAAGCATTAAAGGAAGCAAGGAGTAGACACCCACAAATTAAGTCGTCAATAGCAGATTTACAGGCCGCACAAATGCAGTTTAACGGCAGTAAAAGTGACTATTACCCTGAACTTTCACTAGAGCTGACTGCCAACAAGAACGATGATATTGGCGGCATTCCTGGGCGTGATGAAGATGCCAGAATCATGCTGAAGTTGAGTTATGACCTCTACGATGGCGGTCGACGAAAATATGAAGCACAGGCAGCAGGTTGGTATTATGAACAAGCACTTGGTATACGGCAAAATACTGAGCGCCAGGTCGTTGAAGGGATGAAGCTCGCATGGAATGCGCGTGAAAACCTTATCCTGCAGGAGTCACTACTAAAACAGAATGTTGACTTTGCACGACAAGCCGAGGGAGGTTATGTGCAGCAGTTCAATATTGGCAGGCGCAGCCTACTCGATGTACTCGATGCGAAGATAGAGGTGTTCTTCGCTCGAAGAAATTATTTATCAGCCTACTATGATCGTCTTTATGCTGAATACCGAATAATCAATGCGATGGGATTATTGATCTACGGGTTGCGCATAGAGTATCCAGAGCAATGGCAACAGCCTGAGGATCGTGAAGATGGATAAAATTACTCACACACTGCTGGCAACTTCTGCTCTCACAGCTCTAGTTATTCTAGCTGGTTGCACTGACATTCCGGAACATCACGTAGACCGCCTTCAATATGCCGATCTTAGAGACTCAGACAACGATGGTGTAGTTAACCAACGAGATATTTGCACCGAAACGCCAAAGACCTCGGATGTAAACAATGTAGGCTGCTCACAATGGCACTTAGTCCCACGCGTAGCCGACTACACTGTCGCCTTTAACCTTGATCGCTATAATATACGACCTGATCAGCACAGCATGGTCGATACTATCGTCAATAAACTTAAAGAAAATACCAAGACAAATGTCTTGCTTATTGGTGATACAAGCTCAGAAGGTTCACTCGCCTATAATGATCGGTTGGCACGAAAACGTGCAGCGACTATTACTAATGCGCTCACCAAAGCAGGGATAAGCAGAGAAAGAATTACGGAGCATTATTTCACTCAACAGTTAGCTATTGTGAAATCAACATTGAAGTCGAGACAGCGACGCACTGTTGCGCTTATTTACAGTGATAAGCTTGCTCCGAAAGAAGCATGGACAATTTATACAACGGAGCATCAAGATGAGGGTGGCAAAAAATGGTGATTAATAGAGCAACCCAAACTCTGCTAGTAATATCAGTCGTAATACTAACAGCTTGCACAAACACAAAACCGGTAATAAACGCAGAAGAAAAACAGGCAAGCCATATTGTGTTAGCCTCTGCAGCGGGCCCTTCGAAATTAATGTCCTACCTCGCCGAACATTATCAAACGCAATACCCCCAATTTAGCGTAGAAACAGTTGAAACAGACGAAGTGCCAGTACAGATGCTCAACGGCCAAGTTCAAATGGGGATTATGGAGCGCCGATGGACTGACGAAGAGGTGGCACGATTTCAAGCTGAGCATGGTAAAGAACCGATTGCGGCAATCGTAACGGCTTACGCTGCTGCAATCTATGTTAACGAAGACAATCCTCTTTCAACAATTACTTTTAACGACCTCATCGCAATTTATGGCGCTGATGGTAGCTGTGAAATTAACCACAAGACGCAATGGAGCGAAGTAGAAGGCTATAGCGGTGAAGACGCCGCAATCAACGCGGTGAACTTCCCGCCAGAAGCGCCACTAAATCATTACATGAAAGAGCATCTATTATGTAATGGTAACTTTGCAGCTAACCTATCAAACGCTAATGACTTCGATGAATTAAGCTCTGCAATAGATGATGATGAATATGCCATTGGCTACGGCCGATTTAATGCCGACTCAGACGATTTAAAGCAGCTTGTCATTATCGATAATGAAGGGCGTCAAATAGCATTATCACAGTCTTATGCGCTATCTGGGCGCTACCCTCTCTCTGAAGTCTTTTATATTTACCTTAATTTATCCGACAGCAAACTAAATTCACAACAGATTGAAAACCAGCTGAATTTTGTTAATTTCATCGTTAGCGACGACGGTCAAGAGCTCGTTGAAGAGCAAGGCTTTGTCGCACTACCTCAGTTTATCGTTGACGAGACGCGTGTAAAGATCCATATGCAAGAACCAATAGTAAAGGGAGGCTATCGCTAAAGTATGACACCCATTGAGAAGCATCCATACGTGTCTTAATGGGTTTAACACTTAGCAATAATGCTGAAAAAATCGTTGTGCTCTTTTATCTTTTGCGTGATTAATCATTTGCTCAGGGCTACCTTGCTCGATAATCTCGCCGTCAGCCATAAAAACAATTCGGCTGGCGATTTGGGCCGCGAACGCCATATCATGCGTTGTAATGAGCATCGTCGTCTGCTCTTTGGCAAGCAGCTTAATCAATTCCTGCACTTCTACGGTTAACTCTGGGTCAAGAGCTGAAGTTGGTTCATCCATAATCAGTATATCGCCCTTCTGAGCTAACGCCCTTCCTATACCAATCCGTTGTTGTTGGCCGCCCGATAATTGTGATGGCCAGGCATCTGCCCTATCGCTTAGCCCTACTTTATCCAGCACCTCTCTACCAATAACATTCGCAGCCTCTTTTTTCATACCCTGAACGACAATCAGTCCTTCGGTGATATTTTCTAACGCACGCTTATTCTTAAATAAACCGTAGTTCTGAAAGACGAAGGCTGCGCGCCTTCTTAGCTGCATGGCAGCATGGCGAGTAATATTCGTAGCATCAACCTGAAAATCGCCTACACGAATGACGCCGGAGTCTGGTGTCTCCAACAGATTACAACACCTTAATAAGGTTGATTTACCTGTGCCTGAGCTTCCTACCAGCACCACAATCTCGCCGCTGGCTATATCAAGATCGATATTCTTCAGTACGCTATGATCACCGAACTGCTTACTAATACCACGTAAACTAAACACTTCAGTAAGCCTCGCCAAGTTTATTCTCAAGTAATGACTGAATTCGTACCATCAAGACCACAAGAAACCAGTATATACAAGCAACAACGAGGAAACTTTCGAAGAACTTAAAGCTACTTGCCGCTTCCATCTGAGCCTTCGCCATAATTTCAGCGACACCAAGGGTAAAGGCTAAAGACGTACTTTTTAACAGGTCAATCGTATTGTTCATTAAAGCAGGGATCGCCCCACGTGTAGCTTGCGGTAATACAATACGCCGCATCGCCTGCCCTTGGCTCATACCAATGCTGAGCGCTGCCTCCATCTGATTTTCATCAACGCTAATGATTGCACCACGCATACTTTCCGCCATATACGCAGCAAAGTGCAGGCTTAAAGCAATAATTGCTGCCGTAAAAGCATCCAGGCCCTTTAAGACCGGCAGTAACTGCGGCAAGCCATAATAAAGCAGGAACATCTGCACCAACAAAGGCGTACCACGAAAAAAAGACAAGTAAAGGTCGCACAACGGACTGAGCCCGCGGACCTTAAACACCTTGACCAACGCCACAGCAAGACCGATAGTTAAAGCAGCTAAAGTGGCAATGGCAGCCATACTCAGCGTCACATGAAGGTACTTAGCGACTGTAGGAAACAGCTCTAGCATATAGCTGACATCGAATTGCATGCTATTTTTTTACTGCCTGAGTGATATCTTCGTGAAACCATTTGTTTGAGATTGTAGTTAATGTGCCATCAGCCCGAAGTGCTGAAATGGCGCCATTAACTTCGTCACGCAGTGCTAGGCCAGTAGCATCTTTAACAAAAGGGAATGAGTTAGTTAGTACCTGAAAAGGGTTGCCTGCAAGTTTTAGTGGTAGCCCCGACTCTTCGATAAGCGCCACTGCTGAGGTACGGTCCATTACAAAGGCATCCGATCGACCGAGTACAACATCTTGCTCTATACCGACGTCATAAGTCACAATATTTATACAGTTGCTGTTGTCTAATTTTCGAAGCATATCTGCAAAGTTAGAGCCGAAATTAACGGCTACTTTCTTACCACAAAGGTCATCGGTGCTGTTTATCTCGCTATTGTCTTTGTGGACGACCAATTGTGCCCCGTCATAAACATAAGGTGTGGCAAAATAGAATTGCTCCTTGCGCTTATCCGTTACCGTAATTTGATTAGAGATAGTGTCGATTTTCCCTGCTTCAAGCATGCCAAATAGTCCAGAGAAATTCGTAGTAACGAAGTCAACCTCACGCCCTAGATGCATACCAATAGCCTTCCAAACATCCACCTCGAAACCTTGGAGCTGATCATTCTTACTGAATGTAAAGGGAAAATAGGTACCTGACATGCCGACAGTAATTTGGTTGCCTTTAGTAGCCCCATCAGGAGACTCCTGTGAGCATGCCGACAAACCAATAGTGACAATCAAAACAGTTATCGCTTTGAAAAGCTGTCGCATAATATTCCCCATTTACAAGCATTCGAATAAACGTGCGAATTTATAGTATATCGACAGCGCTATAAAGCAATTTCGTACGAGTTCATTAATTTATGCGATAAAATTACGTGGCAAAGTGAGCTATATATAGCACGCTTGATCTATATCAAATCAATGTTGCTGAGACAACAGCTAAATTCACTGGTTCTAAACCATGAGACACGAAACGATGCAAGAGTCCCTCCCCGCTTACCAAAAAGACTTGGCTGTAATACTAGAGCATATTGATCGTAGGGATAGCTTTGTTCTCAACATTGTAGCCGACTGGTGCACTGACTGTACTGAAAGGCAGGCCCCTCTTATGGCGGGTTTTGTCGAGCGACTCAATGATGAGTCTATCTTAACAGTACAGCTACTCGCACAACACGAGAAGAATGAGTACCTTTCACCAGAACACTGTAGCTTTGTTGCCAAGTTAGGCGGTCATGGCTTTCCACGTACAGTTGCTTTTATCAACGGTATCGCTGATAGCGAGTCCTATGTCGAGGTAGTTGAGGAACATACTATGAAGAAACTAGCTGATAAATTCATACAGAAACTAAGGGCAAATTAAGTTGTTGCTATAACCTGTCGAGACACTCTTGCAGTGGTCGAGAGTCAGCATATTCTGTACGCATACTTTGAATAAAGCGTTGCCACTTTCTAGCAATCTTCATTTTTGCAATAGGCCTACAATAATTAGCCAGTGGCAATAAGTCTGAGTTGCCAATATTATCAATGATGACGAGGCAACCAGAGTTACTGCTGATCCGCTGGTACATGATATTTTTAGGCTTAAGCGTCATTGTAATTACACGATTAGACAGTAAGTATTCCTCAAGCTCTCTCAATGCGTGAACAATACCTGTTGCGTTTGCTGCAGTTAACTCAGGTGAATTAAGATAATATTCCAGCGTGTGGGATATGTTACTGTCCGCATCTCGAACTAACTCAAAGATTGCGCCATTACCTAGGTCTGTTTCTTCATTACCAATAAAGCGTGGCAACATCTTCCAGCTGATGTCACGATGTTGTAAATGTCGATAATAAGACTGTTCACGCTTAGACTCGCTATCATCCCCTTTTACTACAATTTTTATGCAGTAATCTGGGTTGTCGGGGTGAACGTAGACATGTCGATGCAGCCCTGCACCTATAAAGCAGCTTTTATCTATGCTTATCATTACCACCTCAAAATACTAAAAAAAGCCCTGATGAATTAATCACCAAGGCCCATATTAACGCATAACGCAGAAAATCTGTATAATTATCAACGATTACCCTTACTTACATCAAGTAAAAGCAACTATTCGATATAACTTTCATTTCCTTCTAGTAATTCTGCTTGTAGCTCCTCCTCTTCTGAGGGGGTAAGTATTGAGGAATCTGCCACTGAAAACGGTTTGATATCGGTAAATATTGCAGGGTCTAGCTGCACAAAGTCAGTGACTAAAGTGTTTGCCGCGCTTCTTATTCCTGATGAGGATAGTACATCATTCAAGTTGGCGATTTTTACACCGCGAGAGGCTGAACTCAGTTTTGAACTCGTTCCGGTAAATATGGGGTTAACATAACTAATGGCGACGAATGTCACATCTCCCTCTGCATTGATGACAATAGTTTGTCCTCCTATATCACCTATCTGGCCAAACTGAGCACTAATGTCAACGGCATTACCTTGTATATGGGCACCTCTGTCAGATCGTTCTAGCGCATAAATTGAACCTTCGGTTGACGTTAGATAGACGTTACCACTCTGGCTAATTAAAGACTCAATGGTCAGGTTATCAAGCTCAGAGATAGATAAATCACCGTTAGTTGTTGCATTGATATTATTGAGGGTAGTATTTAGCTCAATAGAGTTGGCGTTTAACTTTGCCGAGTCAGCGGTTAATACACCACTCATATCACCAGTGGCCGTAACGTCAATGTAATTACCCAATATAAGGTTACTATTATTAAACTGAGCTATGTTGTTTGCATAAACAATGTCACCATCGATATCGAGCGACGAAATTGCAGTCTGATCCTCATAGAGGACAAATCCATCTAAAAGCCGGCTACCTACACTATCTTGGTATTGACCTGAAGATTGAGCGCCGTACTGTCGAACACCTGAATCGCGACTAAGACCTCCTCCCTCAGCCTGTCCACTCGATGATGCATTAGAACTCTTAGCAACGCTTCGCCAAGTAGAGCCTTCCTCTTTCAATATCAAGTGGGCATTGCCATTACCGATAAGGTTGTCGCCGCGGTTAAAGTTCATTCTGGCAACTTCTATCTCTCCTTGCGCGTTAATCACAAAGTCGTTAGCAAGCGAAGAAGAGCTGACGGTTATATTATCTGCATGATCAACAATGGACTCCATATTCGCAAAGCTAGCTGCCCCATCGTTAACAATATTATCGCCCAAAATAGACCAGGTTCTTTCAGCAACTTGTTGGTGGTTTATTACTGTATCAGAGCCTCCGGCCGCATCGACTGAACGAATAGAGCCATCAAATGCTATTTCACCAACCTTTAGGCTATAGCCAGATCCATTTAAGTTAAAGATCTCTGATGCGTCAGTTGCCGTAAGATCAATCACATTAGCAAGTACGCTATCAACATCAGCAAAGTAAATACCAGAGGTCTTAAGGCCTCCATTACTTTGCAATGAATAACGACCGTCACCTAGGCGAGCATCCAATTGGCTTGCCCCTCGAAGCGCTGTTATCTCAGAAAAATCAACCGCTCCATTACTGAGGCTTTTAGAGCCTGTTATTTGCCAGTTAGAGCTATTTGTCCGGTCATCGATACTATCCTGCTGGTTTTCATCACCGGCATATTGACTGGCATTTTTAAACCTCATGGAGGCAAAGCGTAAATCACCATCACTACCGATAGAAACGATCTGAGACTCGCCAGTAGCATTTGAGACGACTCCCGTAGTAGCAATGGACTCACTATCTACAACGTTAATAAATCGATCATTAGCAACGCCATCATCAGTAACGCTCCAATCATTACCCCTTACATCGTTCACATTTCCAGCATTTGTTAGCTGAGAAATGTTATCCAGCTGTCGATTTCCGTTATAAATGTTGCGATCACCTGTAATATCCCAATCATTTCGAGCTAAGTCTGTAACAGTATCAAATGAATTTTCAAAATTATTACCGAAATAAGCCCCCCTACCAACAAACTCAATACCAGCAACAGCTAATTTATCACCGTCTAAAACGACATTTGCTTGGCTGCCACTCATATTTGTTATTGTACCCTCAGTTGTTATATGAGATACCTTTTTGAAGTTAATACCTGCTGCTGACGCTGCATTATTTGCCGTGAACGCCCATTGCTGTGTCAACTCTTCGGTAACAGCACCTGATGTTGAAACGGTATCTATATTTCGGAATTCTCGTGTTGTATCTCTCGCTTGCTTTTCACCAAGAATATGCCAATTGTTGTTTGCTAAATCATTGACGCTGTCAAAGCTTGAACTACCGATATAGTTACCAGTTCCGACAAACTCTATATCGGCAATATGTAACGACGCCCCATTAACGTTGACAGCTCTACGAGCACCAATATTTGTAATATCGCCTTCAGTATTGATTTCAGCGGCACCTATAAAGCTTACCCCGGCAGCATTCGCACTATCATCGTCAACTTGCCAATTATGTTTCGTGGACTCCGTAACTTTTCCATGCCCTTGTACGCTGCGAACCTTATTATATTGACGATTAGAGTTATTTAGCATGTTATCAGCTAAGATATGCCAATCACCATTCGCGAGGTCAACTACTGTATCGAGCTCATTACTACCTGTATACGTGCCACCGTCTATGAAGTCGATACCTGCAAGGTTTAATTGACTACCATTTACTGTAACTAACTGACTCTCTCCTGTTGAATTAAAAATATCACCAATAGACTTGATGCTAGATATTCCATCAAAGAGACGATCATTAGTAGACTTTGCTTGTCTATTAGCTAAAACCTGCCAGTTTTCACCCGCTTGATCAATAACCGAGTCCCCAGCATCACTGCCAGAATAATCACCTGAGCCAATAAATGTAATGCCTGATACCAATAACTCTGCTGCAGAAGCCAAGACCTCCGTTGCTGAAGAGGAGGCATTTGTGATACTTCCGTCGGTTATCACCTCAGTGATGTTATGGAAGTTGATATTGGCAGCTATTGCTTTATTAAACCCGGTAAACGACCAATCAAACGTACCCTGTTCAGTAATCTTGCCGGCGGTGGTTAGGTCATTGATATTTGAAAATTGACGACCACCCGACGTTAACGTGTTAAGGCTTGAAATATCCCAGTTACCATTAGACTCATCGACGACGCTGTCAAATTCACCATTGCCCACATAGTTGCCGGAACCAGTAAATTTAATATCGGCGACGG
>NZ_RKHR01000002.1:0-2957 GCF_003752585.1 Sinobacterium caligoides | reverse complement strand
GTAGACCCGATTATTTCGGTTATATGGTCAAGTGACTAAGCGTATACGGTGGATGCCTTGGCAGCTAGAGGCGATGAAAGACGTTGGAGCTTGCGATAAGTCCGGGGGAGGTAGCAACCACCCATTGATCCCGGAATTTCTGAATGGGGAAACCCACCTAACATAAGTTAGGTATCTTCTTACTGAATATATAGGTTTGAAGAGGCGAACTGGGGGAACTGAAACATCTAAGTACCCCAAGGAATAGAAATCAATTGAGATTCCCTGAGTAGCGGCGAGCGAAAGGGGATCAGCCTGCAAGTAATAGCAGACGTGTTAGTGGAATGGTCTGGAAAGTCCAGCGATACAGGGTGATAGCCCCGTACACGAAAACGCGACTGTGGTACTAAGCTTGCGACAAGTAGGTCGGGACACGAGAAATCTTGACTGAATATGGGGGGACCATCCTCCAAGGCTAAATACTCCTAGCTGACCGATAGTGAACCAGTACCGTGAGGGAAAGGCGAAAAGAACCCCGGAGAGGGGAGTGAAATAGATCCTGAAACCGTATACGTACAAGCAGTGGGAGCAGACTTGTTCTGTGACTGCGTACCTTTTGTATAATGGGTCAGCGACTTAATGTCAGTAGCAAGGTTAACCACTTAGGGGAGCCGTAGGGAAACCGAGTCTTAATAGGGCGAATTAGTTGCTGGCATTAGACCCGAAACCCGGCGATCTATCCATGGGCAGGTTGAAGGTTGAGTAACATCAACTGGAGGACCGAACCCACCTATGTTGAAAAATGGGGGGATGACTTGTGGATCGGAGTGAAAGGCTAATCAAGCCGGGAGATAGCTGGTTCTCCTCGAAATCTATTTAGGTAGAGCGTCGTATATTACCCACGGGGGTAGAGCACTGTTTGGGCTAGGGGGTCATCCCGACTTACCAACCCCATGCAAACTCCGAATACCGTGGAGTAGCAGTACGGCAGACACACTGCGGGTGCTAACGTCCGTAGTGGAAAGGGAAACAACCCAGACCGCCAGCTAAGGTCCCAAATATCAGTTAAGTGGGAAACGATGTGGGAAGGCTTAGACAGCTAGGAGGTTGGCTTAGAAGCAGCCATCCTTTAAAGAAAGCGTAATAGCTCACTAGTCGAGTCGGCCTGCGCGGAAGATGTAACGGGGCTCAAACTGATAACCGAAGCTGCGGATACTTGCTTGCAAGTATGGTAGAGGAGCGTTCTGTAAGCCGTCGAAGGTGAACTGTGAAGTTTGCTGGAGGTATCAGAAGTGCGAATGCTGACATGAGTAACGATAAGGGGAGTGAAAAACTTCCCCGCCGGAAGATCAAGGTTTCCTGCTCAACGCTAATCGGAGCAGGGTTAGTCGACCCCTAAGGTGAGGCAGAAATGCGTAATCGATGGGAAACAGGTTAATATTCCTGTACTTCTATATAGTGCGATGGAGGGACGGAGTAGGCTAGGCCAGCGCGGCGTTTGGTTGTCCGCGTTTAAGGTTGTAGGTTGGTGACTTAGGAAAATCCGGGTCGCTAAGACTGAGAACCGATGACGAGCTCTTACGCAAGTTCGAGCGAAGTGGTCGATGCCATGCTTCCAAGAAAAGCTTCTAAGCTTCAGCTATATAGGAATCGTACCCCAAACCGACACAGGTGATCAGGTAGAGAATACCAAGGCGCTTGAGAGAACTCGGGTGAAGGAACTAGGCAAAATGGCACCGTAACTTCGGGAGAAGGTGCGCCGCTGACGGTGATGGAATTTACTTCCTAAGCTGTCGGTGGTCGAAGATACCAGGTGGCTGCAACTGTTTATTAAAAACACAGCACTCTGCAAACACGTAAGTGGACGTATAGGGTGTGACGCCTGCCCGGTGCCGGAAGGTTAATTGATGGGGTTAGACTTCGGTCGAAGCTCTTGATCGAAGCCCCGGTAAACGGCGGCCGTAACTATAACGGTCCTAAGGTAGCGAAATTCCTTGTCGGGTAAGTTCCGACCTGCACGAATGGCGTAATGATGGCCACGCTGTCTCCACCCGAGACTCAGTGAAATTGAATTCGCAGTTAAGATGCTGTGTACCCGCGGCTAGACGGAAAGACCCCGTGAACCTTTACTATAGCTTGGCACTGAACTCTGAACATATCTGTGTAGGATAGGTGGGAGGCTTTGAAACTGTGTCGCCAGATGCAGTGGAGCCAACCTTGAAATACCACCCTGATATGTTTGGGGTTCTAACTCAGGTCCCTTATCGGGATCGAGGACAGTGTCTGGTGGGTAGTTTGACTGGGGCGGTCTCCTCCCAAAGAGTAACGGAGGAGCACGAAGGTACGCTAATCATGGTCGGAAATCATGAGTTTAGTGCAAAGGCATAAGCGTGCTTGACTGCGAGACTGACAAGTCGAGCAGGTACGAAAGTAGGTCTTAGTGATCCGGTGGTTCTGTATGGAAGGGCCATCGCTCAACGGATAAAAGGTACTCCGGGGATAACAGGCTGATACCGCCCAAGAGTTCACATCGACGGCGGTGTTTGGCACCTCGATGTCGGCTCATCACATCCTGGGGCTGAAGCCGGTCCCAAGGGTATGGCTGTTCGCCATTTAAAGTGGTACGCGAGCTGGGTTTAGAACGTCGTGAGACAGTTCGGTCCCTATCTGCCGTGGGCGTTGGAGAATTGAGAAGAGCTGCTTCTAGTACGAGAGGACCGAAGTGGACGAACCCCTGGTGTTCCGGTTGTCACGCCAGTGGCATTGCCGGGTAGCTACGTTCGGACGGGATAACCGCTGAAAGCATCTAAGCGGGAAGCCTCCTTCAAGATAAGTTCTCCCTGAGGGTTTAACCCTCCTTAAGGGCCGTTGAAGACTACGACGTTGATAGGTCAGGTGTGTAAGTGCTGTGAGGCATTGAGCTAACTGATACTAATTGCCCGTGAGGCTTGACCATATAACCCAAGTGCTTGGGTTAT
>NZ_RKHR01000001.1 GCF_003752585.1 Sinobacterium caligoides | reverse complement strand
GGTAGTGTGGGGCTTCCCCATGTGAGAGTAGGTCATTGTCAGGCTCTTATGCTAAAACCCCGTAAGCTCGCGCTTACGGGGTTTTTTTATGCCTGTGGCGAAATCTATGGTTAGTGTTGGAGGGGACAGGCTAAATTGCTAATGAATGGCGTGGTGCAGGGGGAGGCGAGCCAGGTGAGTGGTGGGCTGTAGTGATTGCTTGGGTTGTTGCTTCTTGGCTCGCAATAGTTTGTGTCAGTAACACTCACCTATTATCGGCAGCTAAATTCATAGTTGATAGTAAATTTATTGCCGTTCTTTTTTATCCACTGATCCGCTTCTCTCCATCCTTTAGGGCAGAGGAGAGCGGCTTTTTCTTGTACTGCTTGCTCGGCTTTATGACGGTTACTTGTGAGTTGGTACTGTGCCGTTGCAATGTGGTTCTTGTTTGTTGATGTCGTCTTTTTTTCGCCGTTAATCATGATAGCTTTTTGAGGCTTCTCACTATCAATGAGCTTTATTTTGTCATCCTTATGAAAATTGCTGAAATTTAAGCTGTCAGCGTCATCGACAGTTGATTCTGCGGCATGAGCGTAATTTAACAGGTTCAATGTGATGATGGTAATTGTCAGCATTGTTTTCATGAGTGGATCCCTTTTGTCGCTAAAGATAGTGAAAAGGGGGGAGCGCTATCGCACTCCCCCCTTTTCGGTGGTATTGGTAAAGCTGTCTCTATTTAGAACTTGTGCTGTAGACCAAGGCCTAAAACGTCCAGCTCTTCTTTGTTATTACTAACATTCTCTGTCGCTTCTAAGCTGTTATAGAAGCCAAAGACCTTGGTGGCCTTACTAAAGTTATAGTCTACGCCGATACCGTACTGCTCGTTTTTATCGGTGTCGACATATTCAATTGGCATGTCAGATTGGCCCACTTGACCATAAACCTTCCACTGCTTGTTGATCTTATAAGCTGCGCTGACAAGATAGCCAGTAAAGCTATCTTCATTTAGGTTGCTAGCATCGACGCCCTGATAATCAGAGACTTGATAAAGCGCGCCAAAGGTAAGAGCAGCAATTTTATACTGTGCAACGAGACGGGTATTATCAAAGGCGTCATGCTCAAGCGCTGACTTAGTCGCTACATTGTTGTCATGAGCAAGGGCAACGTAGAAACTGTCATTTTCCCAGTTAACGGAAGACGAGAATGAGTCGAAGAAGCCATCTTCCTTATCACCATCTTCACCAGTGATATTATCACCTTCGTTGAGGATTGGCTGAATAGTGGCGCTGAAACCGCTATAGCTAGGGGTTGTATAGTTAATGATGTTCTTAGCGCGCGTTTCCCCTACCAGCACGTTCTTCATGTCGCCGCCGTTAAGGTCGTTCATCACATCGACTTTGTTTTGCGATAGCTTTAGGGCTGTGTCATGGTTACCAGCGAAGACAGTACCAAAGTCACCCGTTAGTCCGATGTAGATGTTGCGCTGCTTAAAGGCGTTGCCATCTTTAGTGTCGCCGTCGTCGACAGCAACTTCATATTCCATCTTGTAGATAACGGAGGTGCTCTCTGTTAAGCCGGTTTTGCCTTTAAAGCCTAAGCGTGAGGCATTTGAGTTAAGCTTAGCTGTTGAGTCATCACCGTTATCGACATTCTCTGCGGTGACATTGAGCTTGCCGTAGACAGTAACATCAGTGTCAGCGTAAGCGGAAGTGACGGCCAAGCCTGTGGTTGCTAGTAGCGCAGCCGTTAATTTATTTACGTTCATCATACATCTCCAGTTCATTCCAAAGTTTGTTTTAGCTATCCATACATTTAATGGCATGTATTATGGTCAGCACATATTACATAGATGTGACGGAACGGTAACGGTTTTATTACAAGAATGTTGTCTTGCTGCACTAGCTTTGTAGGTTGTTTTTTGCTGGATATTCGCGTGAAGGGAGGTGAGTTAAGGTGAGGGCGGTACCCACGATGAAAATGATGACAGTATAAAGTTCAATTCGTCCGCTGAGTGTTATTGCTTGCTGAATACTTTCTCGGCCATGCTCACTTAGCTTGAAGGTGAGGCTTTGTTGTATTGTTTTCAGGTTACTCTGTATTGCTTCCAGCTCAAGGATGATCTGGCTATTATTGTTAGAAATCTTTTCTATTTTCCAGAGTTTAAGCTGTAACTTTTTTAAAGTATTAGGCTCTTGAAAGTTTATGATGCTAGCAGCGAGTAAGCTGTGTGCCAATTCTAGATTAGGCTGTATTGGCGATGGCGTATTTTTTAGGTTGGTATAGATTGTTAGTAGTCTGCCTACCTCTGAATTAAGCGAATTAATGGTGGTAAGTCGAGGGATATCTTGTTCTAGCATAAGGCTAGAGCTAGCCTGGAAGCTTCTTCCTGACTGATAGATACTTAGCGACAACGCTGTGGTAACGGCCATCAGTAAAAGGAAACAGGCTAAGTTATGTTTTCTTGTAAGCATACCTTAATACACCTCTATACGATAAAGGGATATTAATCAGTGTAGCAATGGGTGAGTGTTGTCGCGTATTGCGCGCTTCACTTATTGGAATTTGCTTGTTGCGACCCCATATAGGTTAGATGTCAGTCACTGAGGCAATCCCTGCAACAGCCTGGCAACCTGTAATCGGCGTAGAATGAGGTAGGGCAGTGGTAGCAGAGTTAAATGAGAATATAGAAACAGAAGCGGCTGCTGAAAATAAATCTATCGCACTGCCTGATCAGGTATTGCCGAATGTTATTGAATTGCTGCCTATTTCTAGCAGGCCTTTCTTCCCCGCTCAGATGCAACCGGTGACGGTAACGAGTGAGCGTTGGGCTGAGACGATCCATCGTGTATCGGAGGCGGACCAGCCCTATGTAGGGCTTATTTACTGCCCTGTTGAAGAGGGCGATTTCTCTGTCGATGATTTAGCATTAACCGGTTGTGTTGCGAGGGTGCAGAGTGTTGAAAGTGATGGTGAGTACTTACATCTGATTGCGATGGGAAGACGCCGCTTTCGTATAGTGCGTTGGTTACGAGAGTCACCACCTTATCAGGTTGAGGTTGAGTATCCAGATGCGCCAGTTGAGGATGACAGCGGTTTGCGGGCTAGATCCATTGCTATTTTGGCGGTGATCAAAGAGTTGCTCCCACTTAACCCGCTGTACTCAGACGAGTTACGCCAATACCTCAATAGGTTTGGACCCAATGACCCATCTCCGCTTGCCGACTTCGCGGCTTCAATTACGACTGCTAGTAACGATGAGCTACAGAATATCGTTGATACGGTACCCTTGATTGAGCGTATGGATGCAGTCTTGTTGCTATTGAGGCAAGAGTTGGAGGTGGCTAAATTACAGGGTGAATTGTCTGAACAAGTCAACGATAAGATCAGTGCACAGCAGCGTGAGTTTTTCTTGCGTGAGCAGCTCAAGTTAATTCAAAAAGAGCTGGGTATAACCAAGGATGATAAGACATCTGACGTTGATGAGTTTAGAGGGCGACTAGAAGGTAAAGAGTTACCTGATCATGTCTCAGCTCGTATAGATGACGAAATGATTAAGCTGTCCGTATTGGAGATGGGGTCACCAGAGTATGGTGTGACGCGTAACTATCTCGATTGCGTTACTGAGCTGCCGTGGGGCATGCATTCAATTGACCGGCTCGAGCTGGGGCCCGCTCGAGAGGTGCTGGAAAAGCATCATAATGGTCTTAGTGACGTGAAAGATAGGATTATTGAGTTCATTGCACAAGGAGCTTATAAAGGTGAAATCTCCGGTTCTATTATGTTGTTAGTAGGACCGCCAGGAGTGGGTAAAACATCGATTGGTAAGTCGATAGCGGATGCTTTAGGGCGGAAGTTTTACCGCTTTAGTGTCGGCGGTATGCGCGATGAAGCAGAAATCAAAGGGCACCGTCGCACCTATATTGGCGCGATGCCGGGCAAATTCGTGCAGGCCTTAAAAGAGGTTGAAGTTGAGAACCCCGTTATCATGCTGGATGAGGTTGATAAGATCGGCGCTAGTTTCCAAGGCGATCCTGCTTCTGCATTGCTTGAGGCGCTGGATCCAGAGCAGAATGCTGACTTCTTGGATCATTATCTCGATTTACGTATCGACCTTTCAAAGGTGTTGTTTGTCTGCACCGCTAACCAGCTTGATACAATCCCCGCGCCCTTGCTCGACCGTATGGAGATACTGCGGTTGGCGGGTTATATTGCAGAGGAAAAGCTGGCAATTGCCAAGCAGCACCTCTGGCCTAAGCTACTTAATCGTGCTGGCGTGAAACGCTCAACAGTGAAGATTAGTGATGCGGCGCTGCGCTACCTCATTGAGGGTTATGCGCGTGAAGCAGGCGTTCGTAACTTGGAGAAACTACTGGGCAAGTTGATTAGGAAGTCGATAGTCCGATTACTAGAGACTGAGGCAACAGCGGTTCGTATTGGCAAAAAGGAGGTTGAGCGCTGGCTTGGGCAACCAACTTTTGATCGAGAGTTGCCCCAGCGAGGTGTTGGTGTCGTTACAGGTTTAGCTTGGACTTCTATGGGAGGGGCGACTCTGACAATTGAGGCTAATAAGGTGCATGAGTTAGGCAGAAAATTGCAGCTTACCGGGCAGTTGGGTGATGTGATGAAAGAGTCCGCGCAGATCGCCTATAGCTATGTTATGGCTAACTTACCCTCCTTTGATGGGGATAAAGCATTTTTCGATAAAGCTGCGATTCATCTTCATGTGCCAGAAGGAGCGACGCCGAAAGATGGCCCTAGCGCCGGAGTGACGATGGCGACATCACTTATCTCTTTGGCTCAGGGTAAACCGCTGCGACGGAGTATTGCGATGACGGGTGAGCTGACGTTGAGCGGGCGAGTCTTGGCAGTAGGGGGGATCAAGGAGAAGGTGATTGCGGCGAAGAGAGGGGGGATCAATGAGTTGATCTTGCCGGAAGCTAACAGAAGAGATTTTGCAGAGCTAGCAGATTACCTGCAAGAAGGGGTTAGTGTTCACTATGCGCGTACATACCGCGATGTATATAATGTCGTTTTTGCCTAGCTGATCTGATGAGAATACAAGAGGTGGTGCCTTACCTCTTGTATTTTTTCGCTGTTTTAGGACATTGCCTCGTCGGCAATAATTGCAGCGACGAGGAAGAGACTGAGTGTAGCAATGAAGGGAGCAATCATGTTTTTTACCTATAATTAATGTGATGTTTGAAATTGCAGCCATCATAGGTAAAAGTGTTGCTGGCGGTAATTCGGAGAATGACCTAAAGCCATACGGTGTGCTCCCTAGTCCGTTCGGACGAGGCTGTGTTTTTCCGAATGTTATCGCTGTTTTGTTGTCGTGCCGGTGTTATCGAGACTGAGTATGCCGTCATGAGAAACCTTGATCGCGCCCATTATCGAGCCGCTATCGATTTTGGCGGTAACAGTGTAATTAAGAGCATCAAGTGGTTTTTGAACTAGCTTTCCCATGAGTCGGATACCCGAAATAAGGCTGGCCTTAGCGGTGAGCTCAATATTCGTTTCTGCATAGCCTTCGACAGTTGGGATATCATTGCTGACGCCGCTTAGCAGGTCGTAACCTTCAATGTTAACGGTGTAGAAGATGCCACGAATATTAATCGCTTGAGCGTTGGGGTTGATTACTCTGAGGGTGATAAGAAAGTTAGGGATAGCTTGTGAGCTAGGCACTGCCTTAAGGGCAACGACCTCGACTTTGGGTTGGTCAAATGGAATTTTTAGGCTGCTGCATGAGCTGATTAATAGCGTCAAGAATAAGATAGTATATTTCGTGAGGTTAAATCGTGACAAAGTGCTCTCCATTGATAAGGCGTTATCGTGTGCCTGAAGATAGCATTTGCAATGGTCCGTTGGTAACTCAGTCTCGCCTGTGCCGGGTTGCTGTTTGACTTAGTTATATATTAGCTCGATGTTTTTTGATAATTGCGCGATAAAAGGCTAATTCACGCAACAGTGCCTTATGCATATTCCTTTCTTTCTTGATACCGTGGTGCTCATCGGCAAATAAGAGGTAATCGTAAGCAAGATCATTCTTTTGTAGCACGGTAATAAAATGCTCTGCCTGCTCAGTAGGGCAGATATTGTCTTGTTTTCCTTGTACGAAAAGCAATGGTTGTTGAACGCTATCCGCGAAATGGATCGGGCTTCTCTGATACCAAGGGCTGCTATGACTTGGTGAGTAGGGGGCTGCGAGCAGCTGTTGAATATAAAAACGTTCGAAGCGGTGGGTATTCTTTTCGAGTAACTTAAGATCTGATATTCCAGCACTAACCATGCCGCCGGCAAGAAGAGAGCTGAAGGTGGCTAGGCAAAGGGTCATGTAACCGCCGGCACTATTGCCGCGTGCAAAAACGAGTCGGGGGTCTATTAATTTCTTGCTGGCAAGTAGCTCGATGGCATTGGCGGTGTCTTCGACCTCTGACACTCCCCAGTGGCCATAGAGGCTGTGTCTGTATGAACGACCGTAGCCTGTACTGCCACGATAGTTTATATCGAGCACAGCGAAGCCCCGCTCGTTAAAGTAGCGGGTGATAAGGTCGAGGGATGCGGTTGTCGCTGAGGTAGGGCCTCCGTGAGCTCTCACGATGAGTGGAGGAACAGCGACAGAAGCAGTTGTTGGGGGGTAAAAATAGCCATAACTAACTGACTCTCCAAGACCAAACTGTAGGTATGAGGGCGGCGGGGTGTTAAGCCTGCCGGAGTTATCGGGAGGTAGTGCGGCTTCGATACTGTTATCGGCTAAATTGAGGTAATAGATGTTACTGGCCAGGGTACTGCTTTGGGCGACGAAATAGACAGCGTTTTTGTGTAGTGTGAGCTGGCTGAAGTGACAGAGACTATCGTGATTGTGGCCGGCGACGATGGTTACTTTGCCAGTGCTAGAGACCCGGTGAAGCTGCCAGCGGCCACGAATAACGGCACTACAGAGAATGCCGCCGTCATTTAGTAGTACAACGTTATGGTTCCCAGACTCCCAAGCAGCACCGCAGAGCTCTGCAGCTGGTGTATAGAGCGCCATAATAGTCGATGTCGAAAGGTCATAGTAGTAGTAGCCCCAGTATCCGGAGCGATCTGAAATAAAGGCTAGCTGTGAGTTGTTTCTCCACTGTGGCTGGTTGATCGACTCACCGTCTTTGAGTGAGATCGACTGGCTTTGGCTAACAAGGAGGAGTGAGTGGGGTAGTGGGTGCCCGGATTGGTCGAGTTGACATATCCAAAGCTCGCTGTTGTCCCAAGGCATATTGGGCGTGTTTCGACAGACGAAGGCTAAATGACGACCATCGGGTGAGACGCAAGGTGAGGAATAGAAATCAGCACCAGAGATTAAGTATTTGTCGGGGGCTTGGCAGTCGATAATGTGTTGTTGTTCATCGACTTCTACAACGCCTAAACAGCGATCAAAAAACTCATCTGTGCAGAGGTCACCCGCAGTGATGGAGGATCTGCGTGAGCATTCATGATCATTTTCTATCGATACTAGCTCGTGCTTGTCGCTGACCCATAGTGTTGATGATGTGCTGGCTACGCTGCCGCCGCCATAACTATTGAGTAAAGAATGACAATCAAGTTGTGCGTACAGGGCCTGTCCATGCTGCTGCGCTATTATATGGAGTTGGTAGCGGTTGTCGTTGCAGGCCGAGTTAATAACAGCGTGTAAAGTGTCGTTATGTATAAGGAGTTGCTTTATTTCTCGCAGGCTACTGCAGGCCTGTGTTGCGCTAATCAAGTGTCACCTACCGTGGGATATCGACGCGGGTTTGTTGTTCTGCCCAGGCTTTAATAGCGGGGGGTAGAGGGCTCGATTGACCGCTGTTGAGGTTGATCCAAACAAGCTTAACCTCGGCCACGGTGCAAAGGGCTGAAGATTGGCTATCAAAGAGTTGATGGTAGAGAGTGAGGCTAGTGTTTCCGGATTGGTGTAGCCAACTTTTTATGATGGCGCTGCTGGGGTAATGCAATGGTTTAAGGTAGCTGGCTGCGGAGTGGACCAGAACAGGAGATGAAGCAGTTTGTCGATAATTATCGCCAAATAGTTGTTCAAATAGGCGAACCCGTGTCTCTTCAAAATACCTGAAATAAACGACATTGTTAATATGTCCCAGGCGATCCTCATCGCCCCAACGGCTTTCTATAGTAGTGATGTCTATCGGTGGCGTAGCAATTTCTTGCGCAATCATCAGCTGTCTCACTCATTGTTATCGTGGTGAGAGATCTTATCATCAGTTACCTGTCTTAGCAGAGTCAAATTGTTAGCTCAATGCACTGCGGTATTGCAGTGCATTGATCATAATCTCAACTACAGGATGTCACCCATCCACGGTCGTGGTTTTGGGGTGTGTGAGGTAGGTTCGTTGGGGCGAGTGACCTTATCAATCTTGCCGCCACTGGAAAGAAATGCAGCCACTTCGTTTGCGATTTGATGACGCAGAGCGTCACGTGATGGTAGTGTGTTGCTACGTGGTACTGAAGTCATATCTAATGCCCTCTACAAGATCCGTGTGTATAATTTTTTTATTTTAGGGGTTAAATGTTACGGTAAGGTATGCGAGTTAATTCCTTTAACCACATTTAATAACCGCTGAGTCATCATTTAACTTAAAATAATACTGCCAATAAAACCGACAGTTGTACAGTCTTGCGTATGTTACTTTTTGCGCTCAGCAGCGATCTAGATATTCGACTGTGTCGATGGGTGACAGCTTTTTTTACACAGGGCTCTATCATCAGGCTTAGCCTGGGTAACAATTAACCATTAACTTTTGTTAATGATTATAACGTCATCACCGAGATACTCGATGTAGGCATTTTTGTTGGAGAAAAAATAGTTAAACGTTGCTTGGCTAAAAAAGCTGATGTGGGTACGGTCATTTTTGTAGTGCCAGCAGGCAAAGCGTTGTTGATTGATAACCAGTTTGGTCATAATCGCAAGATAACCGCCTGGCTTTATTTGCTGCCAAAGTTTATCTAGTACTTCTGCAGGCTTTGAGAGGTGCTCTATAACCTCTGTGGCAGTGATGAAGTCGTAAGGCTTGTTTAGAACCTCGGGTGTATTACAGTAATATATATCGAAGAGTGATACGTGGTGACCGAGCTCTTCAAGCATTAATGACAGTGTTGGTCCCGGCCCGCAGCCAAAGTCAAGGCCGTGACTCTTTGGTGTAAGGCGCTCAATCAAAGGGGCGCAAAGGCGGTTAAGAAACTTACGGTAACCCTGATCGTCTGGTCTATTTTGGTGGAGGTCGTACTCGGCCTTTTCTTGTTCAGCCCCGAGGTGGTAACAAGAGGGTACATAGACGAGGGAGCACCGCTGACAATGAAGAAAGCTACGAAGCTGGTCACGGTAGAATAGATGGTGCTCGTCGCTTTGACATAAAGGGCAGATCGAGGGCGTGGAGGTTTGCATAGATGGTCTTTAGTCGATAAAAGCTTAGCGTAACGGGGAGTGAAGATGATTGATAGTCATTGTCATTTAGACTTTGAAATATTTGATACTTATAGAGCTGAGCTGCTTGCTAGGATGAGGGCAGCAGGCATTACGGGCTACATTATACCTGGCGTTAAGGCTGATACGTGGTCAAGGTTGCTAGAGGTGGTGGAGCAAGATAGTCAATGTGCATTGGCGCTCGGTTTACACCCGGCTTTTATGGAGGATCACCGCTCGGCAGACCTATTACAGTTAGAGCAGTCTTTGAATCACCCATCTGTCGTCGCCATTGGTGAAATAGGGCTTAATCGCCTGCACCATAGCGAAGATTTGTCTGCTCAAAAAGAGATTCTGAATCAGCAGCTTACGCTAGCAAAGGAGCAAGGGGTGCCGGTCATTTTGCACGCAAGGCAAAGCCTTGATGAGTTGATAGGCATTGTGCGTAAGCTAGGTTTTAGTAACGGTGGTATTGTTCATGCCTTTAGTGGCAGCGAGCAACAGGCAGAGCAGTGGCTGAAGTTGGGCTTTAAGTTAGGTGTTGGTGGGGCGATTACCCACCCGAGAGCTGTAAGGTTGAGGCGAGTAGTGGCTAAATTATCTACGGGTAGTATTGTTTTGGAGACGGATAGCCCTGATATGCGGCCGAGCTTCTTACCGAAGAACTGTGAGAATACTCCATTGGTAATACCGTTAATCGCCAGTGTGTTGGCGTCGCTACGAGGGGAGGGGTGGCAAGAGGTGGTAGAGCAAAGTGATAAGGCCGTTCTTGAGGCCTTACCACGTTGTGCGGAAAGGTTTAGATAGTGACGCCGTGACTCTTTAGGCATTGCTTAACTTCTTCGCTGGAGCCTAATATGACCGGAACGCGTTGATGTATTGCTGTGGGCTGGATCGAGAGAATGCGCTCGCTGTCAGTCCAGCTGAGTCCTCCGGCCTGCTCGATCAAGAAAGACATTGGGTTAGCCTCATACATGAGTCGGAGCTTCCCTGCTTTGTTAGGCTCTCGGCTATCCCAAGGGTAGGTAAAAAGCCCCCCGCGACAGAGTACGCGGTGAACGTCTCCGACCATGGCGGCGACCCAGCGCATATTAAAGTTCTTAGCTCGCTTGCCCTCTTTACCGGCCAGAAGGTCGCCAATGTAGTTTTGCATCGGCTCGGCCCAGAATCGTTGATTGGACATATTGATGGCAAACTCTTGTGTTTGCTCACTAACTTTGACTTGATCAGAGGTCAAAATGAACTCGCCCATGGCAGGGTCGAGGGTAAACATTTGTACGCCTTGGCCAGTAGTGAGTACCAACATCGTTGAGGGGCCATATAAAATGTATCCCGCGGCTACCTGGTTGTTACCGGGTTGAAGAAAGGAAGCTTCACTTAAGGGAGTAGACTGGTCGGGGTAGATTGAGAAAATGGTGCCAACCATGGCATTGATATCAATGTTGGATGAGCCATCCAAAGGATCGAAGTTAACTAAATAACTTCCATCTTTAGGGCCTTCTACATACGTCTCTTCTTCCTCAGAGGCAATAGCTCTGACTGAGCCGCATTCTAGCAGAACCTTTTTAAGGAGGTCGTTAGATATGACGTCTAGTTTTTTTTGGGTCTCACCCTGAACGTTTTGGTTGCCCGCACTGCCTAACACTCCCCCTAGTGACCCTTGCCTGAGCTTGAAGTCGATATCTTTGCCTGCTAAAGCAATGGTTTGGAGTGTGTTGATGAGCTCTACAGGAGTGTTGTTAAGCCTGAGAGCCATAGAAAGGGTTTGCATGTTGTAATCCAAGGTTAAGAAGGCATTTGGTAGCTATTATCGCATTACAGACTAGCGTTTGACAGTAACACGACATAAAAATGGCGCTATAACAGAGTAAGTAAGCGCTAAATGCGGTTGAGCAATGGTCTTATAAGTTGAGATAAAATAAGTGAGTAGTGTTACTTACTAGTAACTTCGCCCCACCTAAGGTAACAGCGGGGTAGCCATTAATCGCTAAAATGTAAAGATTATCAACACTTATTGTAAAGCTAAGTCTGTGTGTGAGAATCTTGGTGCATTGAGCGAGTGGCAATGCGCGGCAATAAGGAAGAGGGAATAATAATAAAATGAATATGTTAATAAGTGCACTGTTATTGTGTCTGCTGTCGATTACAGCATATGCAGAAAAGAATGCGGACGACCTGTCTCCTAGTGGGGATTATCATGTCAATGCCGGCGATGTATTGAGTGTTTTTATTTGGGGCGAAGAGGCGTTGGCGAGAGAGGTGATTGTAAGGCCAGATGGCTTTATTAGTTACCCCTTGGTTGGAGAAGTGCAGGCTGGTGGAAGAAACGTAGGAGAGGTTACCGACGCTATTGAAGACTCTCTTGCCAATTACATGAAAAACAAGCCACAAGTGACCGTCTCTATTGTCAGTCTGGCGGGAAATAACATTTATGTCATCGGTAAAGTTAACCGGCCCGGCGTGTTTAATGTATTGATGCAGACGGATGTGGCGCAGGCGCTAGCGCTGGCGGGTGGTTTAAACAGCTTTGCTGACGAAGATGATATCAAGGTAATACGCAGAGACAGCGAAGGGGTGCAGACCGCAATAAGCTTTGATTATTCGGCTATTAGAAAAGGGCGAGATCTTAGTAGCAACATTATGTTGAGGTCTGGTGATGTGGTGGTCGTCCCTTAACGTTCGACATCCTGATAATAATAAGAAAAGCCCAGGGGGCTTTGTATGAGTTGGGTTTGTATAAAAAGGCTGAGTACGCTGAGTTTTTGTCTACCCATTATTATGCTGCTGTTCTCAAGTTGTTCCATAGCAGCTGAACGTTTGTTTACGTCGTCAGTAGAGCTGTCGACGGATAATGATTCAAACGCCAGAATGAGTGTAGATAGCGAAAATAAAGTTGCGCTACAAGGTTATAGCTTATCTCCAAGGTTGGCTTACTCGTGGGATGATGAAGTATTCCGCTTAGAGGCGAAGGGTAGGCTAGAATTTGAGCGTTTTGATAATGATGACTACAACAGCAATAACGCAGACATCAATCTAGCGTCAAACTATATCTATGATGATACTACCGAGCTAGGCGTAACTGGTGGTTTTACAAGGCTGCCTACAAGAGTCACTGAGCTAACAGAAGCTGGGAAAATAGATACTGGCGACGTCGAGCAATGGAATCTTGATACGAATATTGAAAAAGTGCTTACAGAAAGGCAGTACGTGTCGCTGCGGCTAGGTGTTTCTCAGCTGGATTATAGTAGTGAGGCAAATGTTGATCGTAAGTCTGCGACAGTTAATGGACAATGGCGCTATATGCTTTCAGAGCGCTGGACTGTGTCGTTGCTACCTAGTTATAGCATTGTTGATTATGTTAGTGAGCAATTTGACCCTAATGAACTTGAAAGCATTTATTCTAGATTTCAATATGCGCTGAGAGGGTATGGTCGGAGAGTTGACTCGTCGAGTAATATTTCAATTCCTGTACAGCTTAGTTATCAGTACTCTGAGCTTATTCGCTTGTCAGGATATGTTGGAGTTGGGTACCTATCTCAGAAGTATGAAAAAATACGGTGTATCGATGAATTCATGCTTAGCTATTCTTGTGCAGTAATGTCGCCAAAGAGTTCAGTGGAAATATCAGGCTTCGAAGATAGTTCGAAGGTTGTTGGTTTTGATGTGGATTATAAGCATGCTGAGAACAGTTCTTTTAGTTTGTCAGCTAGCATCCAGAATTTACCGAGTTCAAACGGTTATCTTGAGCAAAGTAGTTCGATAAAGGTCTCTTATAGCAGTCGTGTTTCTGACAACTCAACGCTGTACCTTGTAGGGAAGTATGGTGAGAACAAAAGGGTTGATGTTGATGTGGAAGGGGATGGAAGGGAATATTATTTAGGGGCGATTAGTTACTATTATAGATTTAATGAGAGTTGGAGAGGGTCTCTAAAATATAATTATAAAAAAAATAAAACTGAGAGCGGTGGCGTTGCAAATGGTCAGGTATGGGGCTTAGGCGTCACTTATAGCCCAAGCAACTATATATTTTAAGTATTTCTGGGGTTTTAAATGAGTAGCTATTACGAACAAGAAGAACAAGGTAAGTCTGGCATGGATTATGTCCGGCTAATTAAACGACATAAAAAACCGTCAATGATAGTGGCTTCTATTGTGTTCATTATCTCTTTGCTTGTCGCGTTGTTCTGGCCTCCAACGTACCGATCAACAGCAACAATTTTGATAGAAGAGCAGGATATCCCGACCGATATGGTAAGGAGCACTGTTACGACGTTCGCCGATAAACAAATACAAGAAATAACACAGAGAGCTATGACGCTTACTAATATTATGGACCTTGTGTCTAAATATGAGTTGGTCAGTAAAAAAGATCTCGATAGGACACCTCGGTCGGAGATTGCCTTAGACTTCAAAGAAGATACGAAGATTGATGTGATATCCGCAAATGTTGTTGACCCGATTTCTGGGCGGCCCACAGAGGCGACTATTGCCTTTACGATATCCTATGAGCACAATAATCCAAAGAAGGCCCAGAAGGTGACTAACGATCTAGTTAGTATATATCTTCGTGAGAATATTAAGCAGAGATCTGAGCAGGCGAAGAATGCCAGAGAATTTCTTGATAAAGAAGGCGGGACACTAGAAGATGAGCTGGCCGGGTACGAAAAAGAAATGGCTGATTTTAAGCAGCAGAACAAAGATTCACTTCCTGAGTTGTTTAATTACAACATGCAAGTAAGCGATCGCCTAGAAAGAGAGTTGTTAGATCTTAATAGCTATATTGCACAGTTGCAGAGTGAACTACTCGATATTGAGTCGAGGGTAAGTACAGTTTCACCTTATGCGCCAACTATTCTTGCTGATGGACGAGCTGCGATGGGGGATGTAGATAGGCTAAAAGCACTACAGTCTGAATTCAGGGAAAAGTCGGCGCGTTATAAGGAGGATCATCCAGATTTAGTTCGGCTGAAATCAGAGATTAATAGATTGGCAGCTGTTGTCGGATCAACATTAAAGCCGGACGATTTAAAAAAGCTCATCCTACAGAATCAATCGGAATTAAATGCTTTAAAGGTAAAGTTTACTGACGAACACCCAGCGGTTATTGATAAGCGAAATCTCATTAAGAGCATGAAAAGCCAGCAAGGTAATGCAAGAGTTTCTGAGGTAAATGTGGCATCTGCAGATAACCCGCTTTACGTACAGTTATTGACTAAAAAGAACTCTTTGACGCTCGAAATTAGGTCATCTAAGGAAAAGCTTGTGTCGCTGGAGGAGCAGCTTAAGGCGGTAAATGTAGCTATTGCGAAATCCCCGGATGTCGAGGTTAAGTATCAAGATCTAAGCCGCCATTACCAAGAAGTCTCGATGAAATATGCTGAAATTAAGATGAAGCAGAGAACGGCAGGCTTGGCTGTTCAGTTGGAGCAAGAGTTGAGATCAGAGCGATTCACTTTAATCGAACCGCCTACAGAGCCACAGGCACCAACTAGCCCAAATAGGATAGTCATTGTCATTTTGGGGCTGCTTTTATCGGCCGGTGTAGGTTTGGCTGTGGCTCTACTTAAGGACGCATTAGATCAAAGTATTAGAGGGAATAATGCTGTGATGGGTGTGACGGGGGTAATGCCTTTGGTGACTATTCAGTATATAAAAAATCCTGAAGAAATGATGCGGAGTGAGCCTAATAGAAAGTTGTTGATTGTATTTGGTGGTTTGATACTTCTGGTAATTACTTCAATGGCCTTGATTCATTTCTTTTATAAGCCGTTGGATGTCATGTGGTTCATTGCTTTACGAAAGCTAGGTATTTGAGGAGTCTGAAATGGAATATGTTCAAGAGGCAATAGCAAAGGCAAGGTCACAGAGGCACTCTAAGTTTGATGGCGCTAATGCCACAGGAGAAAGCAAAGAAAATAAAGTACAAGATTTAACAAAAATAACCTATAGCGAAACGAAGATTCAAAAGTTGAATAAGCTACATCTCGAGAGGGAGCGGGTGATCACTGCATTATCATCAGATAAGCGTGCCGAGCCATATAGACAGTTAAGAACTATCTTATTGAAGACGTTTCGTGAAAAAGGTTACCAGAGCTTGGCGCTCGTCTCGGCCGATAAGGGGGCGGGTAAGACCTTGACTGCTATAAATTTGGCAGTTGAATTATCAAAAGAAGTTAATCAAACAGTTCTTTTAGTTGACTTAGATCTCAAATCTCCAAGTATAGCAAAAACATTAGGCTTGGAGGTGGGGCTTGGTGTAAGAGATATTATAGAAGGTAATGCTGAGGTTTGCGATGTCCTTATAAACCCAGATTTAGAGCGTTTAGTTGTGCTTCCTGCTTTAAAGGTAGAAGGCAATACATCAGAGATATTATCCTCACCTTCTATGATCGATTTAATGCACGAGCTAGAAAAGAAATATCCCGAAAGAATTGTTATTTATGATTTGCCCCCTCTGCTCAATGACGATGATGCGATAGTCATTGGTGGCAAGGTAGATGCTGCATTATTGGTTGTGGAAGACGGCGTGACAAGTAAGGAAGGAGTTGAGCGCTGCCGAGTGTTGCTGGATAGCGATAATTTTATTGGCACTATTTTAAATAAATCGGAATAGAGGGGGCAGAGATGTATAGAAAGCATTTTTCGCTGATAGAAAAGCCGTTTTCTCTAACGCCAAATCCGGAATTTTTATACTTTTCAGCAAAGCACCGTGTAGCTTATTCAATGCTGGAATATGGTCTGATGGAACAAAGTGGTATAACCGTGATTACAGGTGATGTGGGCGCGGGTAAGACGACTCTTTTGCGTCACTTGATGAATAACTATTCGTCAGACGATTTGGTTATTGGTCTAGTCAATAATATGTATGATGGCTCCGGGAAGTTGATGGAGTGGGTGATGATGTCATTTGGCTTGGATCATGCTGCTGAAGGGCATATAGGGTTGTTGAGAGCGTTTCAAAACTTTGTTATTAATAATTATGCTAATAGGAAGACCACTGTCATTGTTGTTGATGAGGCGCAGAACTTATCAGACGACTCGTTAGAAGAGTTGCGGTTATTAAATAATATAAACTCTGAGGGCGATGACTTGCTAAAAGTTATTTTGGTGGGGCAGCCTGAACTGCTTGGAAGGCTAAGCTCTCAGAGTCTTATCCAGTTAGCGCAAAGAGTATCGGTGGAATATCACTTAGAATCCTTGACAGCATCAGAGACTGTGGCGTATGTCCAGCATAGGATGAAGGTGGCGGGTGGTGATGAAGCAGTTTTCGATGACTCATCAATATATGCTATTTACTATCTGACGAACGGTGTGCCAAGGTTAATAAATACATTGGCAGATTATGCACTTTTGTATGCCTTTTCTAATGATAAAAGCGTAGTGGATGTTGAGTCTATATTGGCTGTGGCTAAAGGGAGGAGAATCGGAGGGTTAAATCATGCTGTCGACAAAAAACATGACAAAGAGAGTGTGATGGAGTTTATAGAAATGACAACAGGGGTGAATCTAGGGCGTGAGATGGTTTGATGTTATCTCGTTTTAGCCTGTTTTTGCTAGATTTGGCGTTTTCATGTGAATCAATATAATAATATTTGAAGAGAGCTGTGATGACTGATATAGAAACTGGGTTAAAAAATAGTACAGTGCTTGAGGGATCGAAACCTTATGTTTTTTTTGTTTTTCTGGCGATATCAGTTTCTTTAATTATATTCTTGTTTTCTGACTCGCTATCAATGATGGTGCAGTGGTGGGAGCGCGATGAGTATAGCCATGGCTATATGATTCCTGTGATTTCGTTACTCCTAGTTCTTCAGTCGTTACCTAGTTTGTCGAAAAGATCAAGGTCATCAAGTTGGGCTGGCGTTGTTCTTGTTGTTCTTTCCGTGGGGCTATGGGTGGTTGCAGAGCTCAGCTCTTTGTTTATTATCTCTCAATATTCCTTTTTGTTAGCGATATATGCAGTATCAATAGCTGTCGTCGGTTGGCGTGGATTTTTTGTGGTTTTTATACCGCTAATATATTTGGTGTTTATGATTCCTCTGCCCAGTTTTCTATACAGTAATCTGAGTCAGACTCTTCAGTTAATATCCTCTCAGCTTGGCGTTATGGTGGTGCGCGCTTTTGATATTAGCGTTTATTTAGAGGGTAATGTAATTGATCTAGGGGTTTATAAACTTCAGGTGGTTGAGGCCTGCAGTGGCCTTCGGTATCTTTTTCCATTGATGAGCTTTGGTTTTCTAATGGCGGCTGTTTATAAGGGTAAATTATGGCATAAGGTCGTTATATTTCTAAGTACTATACCTATTACTGTGCTGATGAATAGCTTTCGCATAGGTTTGATCGGGGTGACGGTTGAGTACTGGGGTATTGAGATGGCTGAGGGAGTGCTGCATGACTTCGAAGGCTGGGTAATATTTATTGCTTGTTTGTTCTTTCTTTTTCTTGAAATAGCTCTTCTTGGATTTATTTCCGGGATGAAGGGAGCTGTTATTGATAGGTTTAATTTAGATCTCCCAGATTTTAAGTTGGTTGATTTTAATGGTGACTTCTTTTTAATGAGAAACCAAAGGCCTTTAGTTGGCTGCTTTGTTGTTTTGATGGCCGCTTTGTTTGTTAGTGGGGCGATTAAGGGTAGGGAGGATATTCATCCTGAACGAGAGAGTTTTGTGTCAGTGCCTTTGGTTAATGATAACTGGCGTGGAAAGTCGGTGAAGCTTTCTGAGGATGTGCTAGGTGTCTTGAAACTTACAGATTATATGAATGCAAACTATATTAGCCGGCAAGACGGTGCAATAGTTAATTTGTACGCAGCGTATTATGCCTCACAACGAAGAGGTGCTTCGATACATTCTCCGAAATCATGTTTGCCAGGAGGTGGCTGGGTGCTACAAGAATTTGGGCAACATGAAATAAGTAATGTACCATCAATGAAAGGAGTTAATGTTAATCGAAGTATTATTGTTAAAGGTGAGTCTAAGCAGCTAGTGTATTATTGGTTTGAACAGCGCGGGCGAAAATTGACTAATGAGTATTTGCTCAAGTGGTACTTGATGCAAGACGCAATAATGATTAATAGAACAGATGGTGCGCTTGTAAGGTTAGTTTCACCTATAGCCTTTGATGAAACCGCTGAGGATGTCGATAAGCGTTTCGAGAGTTTTTTACTTGAATTCTATCCGGATGTTATGAAGGCCGTGCCTGGTGTTTAGCCACAGGCTGAGAGAACAATAATAATGGAGGCCGCTATTGGAAATACTCTTTAGTTTTGCGATGTCACTATTGGGTACTGTAATCTTAATGCCAAAAATGATTCGTTATGCCTCTAGGCTAGGCTTATTAGATGACCCCAGTGATGAGAGGAAGGTACATACGGAGTTTATTCCTCGTTGTGGTGGTATAGCAATCGCATTAGCATCAGTGCTACCACTCTACTTTTGGCTTCCTATGGGAGAGCAGGCTCTGGGGGTGATTGTTGGTGGGGCTATTGTTTGTATCTTTGGCCTTGCTGATGATATTTTTGAGCTGAATTACAAGTGGAAATTTATTGGGCAGATATTGGCTGTGCTTTGTTTACTGCGCTTTGGTGTTGTTGTTGTAGATGTCCCATTTTTGTCTCGTGATTTTGTTTTTTACCGGGAGGTTGGCTACCTAATTACGTTTTTTTTTATCCTCGGCTGTATTAATGCTGTGAATTTATCGGACGGTCTTGATGGCTTGGCGGCTGGTGTCAGCCTCTTGTCTTTAGTCTTGATCGCTATTTATAGCAATATTGTTGGTAGTGTTGCGGCAACTGTTATCGCCATTATAGCAATTGGCGGTCTTTTGGGCTTTTTACGCTTTAATACTTATCCTGCGCAGGTGTTTCTTGGTGATACAGGTAGTCAGTTAGCGGGTTATGTTTTATCAGCATTGTTAGTTCTTGTTACTCAGGTCGATGGTTCGTATCTCAGCACAATGTTGCCTGTTGTTGTTTTAGGTATTCCAATCTTTGATACTGTGATGGTGATGTTAATAAGGGTCAAAAGCGGAAGGTCACCATTTTCGCCTGACAGAAATCATTTACATCATCAGTTGATGAAGTCAGGGCTGCCACATTATCGAGCTGTTGCTGTTATCTATTTGATGCAGGTGTTTTTGCTCTGCGTATCGTATTTGTTGCGTTATGAGTCTAATTTAACACTGTTGGTTTTTTACGTGTCGTTTTGTTTTATGTTGTCAACAATGCTTTTTGTAATGTCAGGCAAGTTTTCTTTGGCTGATGAGTTGCTTGTCGTTGATGCTGGTATATTGCAAAAAGATAAAAGGAATAGTCTTCTAAGAAGGTTTGAGTGGTTTTATAAGAACTCACCGTATGTTATTCAGGTTTTTCTCCTGGCCGCATTTTTTCTTGTATTTTCAGTGGCAGATAAAATTTCAGACCCACTGTCTATTTTTCTAATGGTTTTTTCTTGTTTGCTCTATGTTACATACTTTTTTTCGGCGGTGAGTCGTTCGATGTCAGTCCGATTTGTTCTGTATGGCGGGGCTGTTGTCGTTACTTACTTACTTTCATTGTTAGATGAAAGCAATATTATGGTTGCTGTTGTCGATGTTTATTTGTTGGCTTTTGTGTTTGTTCTTGGTTTGGCGATCAGGATGACGAGAAGAGAGTTTTTTAGATTGGATAATCAAGATTTGTTGGTTTTTATTGCTGTCTTAGCAGTCTCTCAGCTCCCGTTTGAGTCAGTTGATAAATATTCGGTAGATCATTTTACTTTTCGGATAATAGTTTTTTTCTATGCGTGCGAATTTCTTGTGAGTCGTACTGATTTCAGTAAAAAATTGGTTTGTAGGGTTGTGCCGTTGAGTGTTTTTTCACTTTCTTTGTTTACGTATTTATATTGAGGTTATACATTATGTATCTTAAAAATAAATTCTCGGTCGCATCGGCAGCTTTATGCATGGCCAGTGTTATTGTTTTGTCTGGGTGTGGTGGTCGTGAGGATCGTGAGGAGGTTTATGTCGATAAGGCTAAGTCCTATATTGAGGAAGGGAACTTCGATAAAGCATTGGTCGATGTAAAAAATGTGCTCCAGATTAATGCTAACAATATTCAAGGTCGATTGATTTTGGCCGAGATTGAAGAGGAGAATAAAAATTGGCAAGGAATGTATCAGAATTTACTTTTCGTTGTCGATAAGGACCCTGAAAACTACGAGGCTAATGCAAAGTTAGTACAAGTATATATTGCAATGAAGAAGTTGGATGAGGCTAAGTTAGCGGCAGATATTCTGACTAAAGTGGCCCCAGAGAGGGCAGAGTCTTATGCTAGCCTGTCAATTATAGCCTTGACAGAGGGCGATAGAGAGAAAGCTATTGTACTAGCAGAGAAGGGACTTCAAGTGGATTCCGCTAATTTATTGGCGGTTACGGTTCTTGTTAAGGCGAACGCGGAGTCACCAGTTAAAGCCTTAAGCTATATAACAGCTGCGCTACAAGCTTCCCCTGCTAGTGAGGAACTATATAAGCTGAAGCTTCGGGTCGATGCTCAAGCGAATGATATTGAAGGCGTTCGCGATGATTTCAAGAATCTTGTTAGCTTAGATAAGCATAATATAGCTTACTATAATGGTTATTTTAAGTCTTATATGTCTGACGAGGTCGTAGATTTCAAGAAAGTTACTTTAATTCTTGATGATGCGATATTAGAAAACCCAGAAGAACCACGGCTAAAATTATGGCGTGCGGATGTTATAAGAATGAATAAGGGGTATGAGGAGTCCGCAAAGTATATTAAAAGTGTTATAGCTGAGTTTCCAGAGGTTTTTGTTTATCGAGAAGCGCTGGCTAAGCTGTACATGACGAATAAGGAGCCTGAGAATGCTGAAAAAGTATTTCAGTCGGCAATTGACTATAACCCGGATGGCGCCTCAGCACTATCCTCACGGTTGAAGCTAGCGAAGATCAGTTTAGCAAAAGGCGAGGCAGAGAAAGGGGAACGGTACGTCGATGAGACGCTTGCGATAGACTCAGTTAATGTTGATGCGCTTATTATTAAGGCTAAATTACAGCTTTCTAGGTCTGAACTCGACAGGGCGATAACTGGGTTGCGATCAGCTTTGAATGTTAAGCCTGATTCTGTTGAGGCGTTATTAATTCTTGGTGGCGTATATGAATTTAATAATGATAGCCTACTAGCCTTGGAAAATTATAAAAAGGCGGTTGGCTATGAGCCTAATAACCTCTCCGCTTTATTAAAGCTGGGGTTGCTGAACAATAAAATGGGGGACTTCGAAATGGCGGAGCAGTATTTGTCTCGGGTCGTTCAAGATCAGCCGAAGAATGGTTCTGCCATAGGTGTTTTAGCGGATATCTACTCATCGCAGGAGCGTTGGGATGATGCAAAGTCACTGTTGCAGTCAATAGAAAATGATGAGAACTATACTGCGCTTCGCTCTTATGTGATGGCAAGAATCCTATTGCGTGAGAATGACTTGAAGGCAGCTGAACCTCTTCTGATAAAGTCCATTTACTCAGCCCCCGGTATCATTGAGCCATTAACTACTTATATACAATTGATGCTGTCGACGAACCGTGTATCAGATGCCGAGACTTTCATTAATCAATTTATTGTTGATAACCCAAAGGCATTTCATGCTTATGAAACGCGTGGAATGATTTATCAGATTAAAGGTGAAAATGAAAAGGCCAAGCAGAGTTATATAAAGGCTGTTGAGTTAAACCCTGCTGCTAGTACTTCGTATCTACGTTTGGCCTCAATGGCCATGGTGGTACAGGACTATAAGGCCGCCGAAGCTTATTATATGGACGTAGTGAATAATAGTGCCGAGCCAGAGAAGGGAGAGTTGGCTTTGGCTGAGTTATATCGCCTCCTAGAGCGTTATGATGATGCGCGTAATATGTATCGTCAGATACTCGATACTAAGCCAAATAACGTGATTGCCAAAAATAACTATGCCGTATTATTGCTGGACTACTTCGGTGATGAGAAAGATGTACGAGAGGCTAGGGAGTTGTTGATCGGCTTTGAGGAATCGAACGTACCAGCCTTCCTAGATACTTTTGGTTGGTTGCAGTATCGATTGGGTAACTATACTCAGGCAGTCTCATATTTACGCTTGGCAAAATCGCGTGGTGGTGAGGGGGTCGAGTTCGACTATCACCTTGGAATGGCGTATAAGGCTACGGAGATGAGTGATGAGGCAAAGAAGTACCTTGAATCTGCGCTTGCAGATAAAGAGCTACAGTTTAAGGGCAGAGACACGGCGGAGCAGGCGTTAGCTGATTTATAACACTGAGAATATTTGTTATAAAGGGCCTGCTTTGCAGGCCCTTTTTTGTTTAAAGATACGGTGTTTCATTTGAATATATATGAGAGTGCTACAGAAGTTGCTGCAGCCATACAAAAACATCTTGATAGTGGCACGGCTGCACGAATGTTGTGCTGTTATCAGGGGGGCTTAGCAGAGTTGTATGCATTGTCGACTATTGTCCTGGCAGACTATCTCTATGTTGGAGAGGATGATTACTCTTTTGATGATCGCTGTGCAACGATAAAGGTGGGTGGTCTGCTGGGGCGGGAATATGAGAGAGTCATTGTCGATGCGAGATCAGGTGTTTCGGCTCGCGCCCTAGGGGTTTGTGGTGGTCTTGTCGCGAAAGGGGGGGTGCTGTTACTGTGTTTGCCGTCAACAGAGAGGATGAGTGTTCTTACAGAAGAGGTTAAGCGGTTCGCGATTATCGCCGGAGACTTCACTCAGAGTCTGTTTGAGCGACGCTTATTTGAGCTGATCTCGAATTATATACCGTTGTTTAGGCCTGCAGTTATCAACTTCGAGAAAGATCAAAGCTTGGTCGTCAAATCGATTGTATCGGCGGCATCAGGTAGAGCGAAGCGTCCGCTTGTGCTGACGGCAGATCGAGGAAGAGGAAAGAGTTATGCGTTAGGTTTGGCGATTGTTGAGTTGTTGCAATTACGGCCGAAACTCAATATCGCTTTGACAGCGATGCGCCGTACAGCATTGGATGCGGTTTATCTAGCGATGGCGCTGCACCACATCGACGCAAGTCGTGTGCGGTATCTTCCAGTCGATGTGGTGGTTGCAGAGTCTATAGCAGAGGTTGATGTATTGTTTGTTGACGAGGCCGCGGCAATACCTGTACCGCAATTGGCCTATATTGCCGAGCGCTATACTCGTGTGATTTTTTCCAGCACGACACATGGTTACGAAGGTAGTGGTCGCGGCTTCACTCAGCGTTTTTTTAAAGTGCTTGATAAATTGCGCCCCCAGTGGCGTAGGTTAACGATGACAGCGCCTATTAGGTGGGCGCATGGCGATCCACTTGAGGCTTTTATTAGTGATGCTCTGTTATTGGGGGCAGAGCCTCATGATCGAGAGGTCATCGGTCTGATCGATAGTAGTCGTTTATTGTTTAAAGAGTTAAGTGCAGAGCAGTTGACTACGGATGAGACGTTATTGACGCAGTTCTTTGGTCTTTTGGTGGGCGCACACTATCAGACTACACCCGATGATTTACGTATGTTGCTCGATAGCACAGCCATTAGGCGCTTTGCGTTATTTGCGGGTGATTCTATCGTTGCTGTTTGCTTGCTTGCTGTTGAGGGGGGAGGGAGTGCTGCGATAGATTGCGAGCAGGTTTGGCAAGGGCGTCGTCGAACTCGTGGACAACTGGCTGTACAGCAGCTTATTGCCAGTTATCGCTTGTATGAGGCTGCCTCATTACGAAGTTATCGTGTGATGCGGATAGCGGTGCATTACGATTATCAAGGCCAAGGAATTGGTCAGCAACTACTGGCCGCGGTGGAGAATCAAGCACGACTGAATTCTGTCGATTTTGTCTCTTCTGTCTTTGGCGTCAACGATGAGCTGATCAGTTTTTGGCAGTCAGCTGGTTATCAATCGGTCAAGCTGGGCTTCAAGAGGGATAACGCTAGTGGTGAGCACTCTGTTATCGTTTTGCGATGCTTAACCCGCGAAGGTAATGTGTTGTTAAAGGAGGCTAGAGAGCAGTTTTTGCGAGCGTTACCGCACTGGCTTACGGAGCCGTTTCGTTTTTTGGCTCCGGAGTTGGTTGCTCGTCTGCTCTACGTTGGCGAGGCTGAACAACTAGATGCTTACATTGTTGACAGCGCTAAGGCTTATGCTCAAGCAAGTAATAGTTACGATAATTGTTCACCTGCCTTGTATAGCTTGGCGCTACATGCGTTTGTGATTGGTGTCGATTTACCAGAGGTGGCTGTGCGAATCTTAGCGCTCAAACTCATGCAACGCCGAAGCTGGAACGATGTTGTAAGTGTGTTAGGTTGTTGTGGGCAAAAGGGCGCGGAAGCAGAGCTTAAAGCTGCGATATGTCTCTGCTTAGATGCCGTTGCTACTGATAATATTGGCGAAGATTGATAATGGATTGATCAATCCGTTGCTTCAGTTTTTGCTGATTCGGCAAGTTGTAGTAGCTCTTTTTTCTGACTGTTAGATAAGTTCTTCCAGTCTTCGTCGTTGAGTGCACCATGTAACGCATAGAGAACGACTTTTGACACGTTGAAACCACGCTCTTTGATTCTCATATAAGCATTGACGGCACCAACTTGGCTCAGTTGGTGGATATCACGTATACCAATGGCGCGTAGCCAGTTGATGGTGGTGTTGCCGAGGTTTTTTAGTTGATATAGCGATGTCTGCTCACTCATAACAGTCCTTGTTTTATATCGGAGGTGGGAGGTGCCGAAATCCGTATCGGTTCACATACTTCATTGAACATAATATCGTGAATATAATTTAGTACAATACCTTGGCACTGTCCCGGAGTTATATTGTCTGTTGTGAGCGGTGAATCATATTTGGAGAGCGAGCAATGTTAACAATTGAGCAGATCACAGGGCTAGACAGTAGTCATTTGGTGTCTGTAACTGATGCGCGGGGGAGGCATTACCTTGAAGCTGAAACAGCTGTAGCATTTCGAGAGCTGCAGGCAGAGGCTAGTAAGAGTGGTATTGAGATCGTTATTGCCAGTGGTCATCGTGGCTTTGCTCGGCAGAAGGTAATCTGGGATGCCAAGGCACGGGGCGAGCGAACTATTCTTGATAGTGAGGGAAAGGCACTTGAATGCGCAGAGCTTTCTAAGGAAGAGCTCGTGATGGCTATGATGCGTTGGTCTGCAATGCCAGGTGCGTCGCGTCATCACTGGGGCAGTGATTTTGATATTTACGACGCGCAGGCTGTTCCGGCAGGTTATCAACTACAGCTGGTGCCAGAGGAGTATGGCCCAGGTGGGGTTTTTAATAATCTAACACGTTGGCTAGATGAGCGGTGGGCGCGTGGCCTCAGTGAGGACTTTTTTCGCCCCTACGACCGAGATCGAGGTGGCGTTGCGCCAGAGCTATGGCATATTAGTTATCGTCCGGTTGCAACTCTTTGTCAGCAGAGCCTGACCGTTGAGTGTTTGAGTAGCCTACTTCGTCAGCATGAAATCGCCTTGGGTGATTATTGCATCGATAACTTGGACAGCCTCTATCGTCGTTTTATTATTAATGTATATAGGTGAATAGGTGCTTAATTTAGCTCAGGTCGAGTTGATTATATTTGATTGCGATGGGGTCTTGGTCGATAGTGAGGTCATCGCCAACGATGTTTTGGCGAAACATGTCACTCGACAGGGCTGGACGATGAATAGTGATGAATGCCAGCAGAACTTCAAGGGGCGCAGCTTGAATAGTTGCGGAAGGATTATTGAGGCGTATCTAGGTAAGCCTTTACCTAAGGGTTTCTTTGATGAGCTACAAGTAGAGACCTATGCGCGCTTTGATCGTGAGTTGTGTGCTATTGATGGGGTGAAGAGGCTGCTAGCTAAATTACTGTGCGCAAACTGTGTGGCCTCGAGTGGTAGCTATGAAAAACTGTCACGGACACTCAGTAAAACGAGGCTACAGTCGGTGTTTGGTCAGCGAGTATACAGTGCTGATGATGTCGCTAATGGCAAGCCAGCGCCGGATATTTTCCTCTACGCTGCCGAGCGTATGGGGGTGTCAGCAGAACGCTGTCTAGTGATAGAAGATGCGCAGCCAGGTATTGAGGCCGCCGTTGCCGCGGGTATGCAGGTTATTCATTTTGCCTGTCAGAGCGAGCAATACTCATCGCTGGCTAGTGCAGGGGTGTCTTCGATGGCACAATTACAGCAACAATTAACTAGGGCAGGGTTGGCTAGCAGTGAATAGTAATGAGGTTTGGCAGCATATTATTGATGAGGTCAGGGGGCATCGTTCGAGCGAGCCTTTGCTGGCGAGCTTTTATCATGCTGCGGTGCTTAACCATTCAGGACTTGATCAGGCGCTAGCTTACCAGCTGGCTATTCGGCTCGATAGTGAGACGGTGCCGGCGATGTTGATACGCGATGTGTGTAATGAGGCCTTTGCTGCGGATAAGGATATTATGCAGGCTGTATTGGCTGATCTATCTTCGTACCCGGAACGGGATGCTGCTTGCAAAGAGTATTCGATGCCTTTGTTGTACTTTAAAGGTTTTCAGGCGGTGCAGGCCTATCGAGTCAGTCATTGGTTGTGGCAGCAGGGGCGTGTGCCGCTGGCGCTCTATTTCCAGAATTGTATAGCCACAGTTTTTGATGTCGATATTCACCCAGCGGCGACGATAGGTTTTGGCTTAATGTTGGATCATGCGACTGGCCTCGTGATCGGTGAGACTGCTGTGGTTGGCAATAATGTCTCGATTTTGCATGAGGTTACCCTGGGTGGCTCTGGTTGTTCGCAGGGGGCTCGTCACCCAGTTGTGGGTGATGGCGTGTTGATTAGTGCGGGAGCGAAGGTCTTAGGTGGTGTGACTATTGGTGAAGGCGCTAAGATTGCAGCGGGGAGTGTCGTATTGAGTAGCGTGGCGGAGCACACTACCGTGGCAGGTGTGCCGGCAAAAGTCGTCGGTATACCGAGGACCGCGCAGCCGGCCCTGTCGATGAACCACGATATAAGTTAGCGCTCGCTTTCGAGTTCTCGTAAATATTTGAATAGCTTGCGTGCGGCAGCGGGAGGCTTCTGTTCTTTGCTTTCCTTGGTGATTTGTCGCGTTAATTGACGCAAGTGCTGGCGGTCGGCACCGGGGTAGTTACTCAGTACCTCTTCTAAAGCAGGCAGCCCCTCTGCGACGACTTTGTCACGCATTGCTTCAACCCGGCGAAAGCGGTGTGCTAGTTCTAGCTGTCCACGATCGATCTTATCTAGCGCCTCAATGATTGGCTCGATGTCGATGGTTCGCAGCACTTTGCCGGTGTAGGCAATTTGACGTCGAAGCGCCTCTCGGCTCTTGATGCGGTGAGCCGTGGCTATGGCGTCGATTAACTTTTCATTGAGCGGGATTCTGGCTCGCTCGGCTTTAGGCAGTTCGACTAGCCTCTGAGCGATTTTTTGTAGCTCGTGCATCTCGCGCTTGATTTGGCTTTTTGAAGGTCCATCGTATTCGAATTCTTGCTCGTCACTCATGAGTTGTCTCTTTTTTAACTGTAACGCTCGTTATATTTACGCTGTTTGGGGGCTTTAACCGTTAGGTTAAAAATACGGTCGCTAGACCGAGAAAGGAGAAGAAGCCCACGGCATCAGTAATGGTGGTTAGGGCCATAGTGCCGGCTAAGGCGGGGTCTATCTTCATCGCTCTGAGGGCTACGGGAATTAACACCCCTGCCGTTGCTGCAGTCATTAAGTTGATGATCATAGCGCTAGCAATGATGGCTCCGATGATAATGTCATTAAACCATAAGCTAGCAACTAATGCGGCACAACTGGCCCAGAGTAGACCGTTACAGATAGCGACGCCCAACTCTCTGCTGAATAGCCAGTAGGTATTACTCTTGCCTATTTGCCCGAGGGCCATGCCTCGAATGATGATGGTGAGAGTTTGATTGCCGGCAACCCCCCCCATACTGGCGACAATAGGCATTAATACAGCAAGGGCGACAACTTTCTCGATGGTTTGCTCAAATAGGCCGATAACATTAGCGGAGAATAACGCCGTTAGTAGATTTAGGCCCAGCCAGAGTGCACGCTGCGGAAAGGTATTGCGTACGGTGGCGAAGGTGTCCGAATCTTCGTCAAGGCCGGCCATGCTCAATAGAGAGTGATCAGCGTCATCGCGGATAACGTCAACAACATCGTCGATGGTGATGCGGCCGAGGAGCTCGCCGTCTTCGTTGATGACGGGAGAAGATACCCAGTCATGACGCTCGAATAAGTTTGCCACTTCGGTGTCGGGAACGCTGGCGAGTATTGGTTCGATATCGGTTGCCATAATCTCACGGACGGTCATCGCTGGGTCGCTGGAGAGTAGCTTACTGATGGAAAGCTGCCCTAAGAAGCGGTCGTTGCGGTTGACAACAAAGATGGTATCGAATATTTCTGGGAGTTCTGGTAGCCGTCGGAGATAGCGCAATACGACATCTAGAGTGATGTCTGCCCTGACACTGATATTGTCAGTATTCATTAGGCCGCCGGCAGTATCTTCTTGATATGGAAGTATTTTTTCTACCCGTTGACGGTCTTGCGTATCCATCGCGAGCAGCACTTCTTGAATGATACGATCGGGAAGCTGCTGTAGTATGTCGGCAATATCGTCGGGCTCGAGACCATCGGTTAAGGCGATGAGCTCATCGGTATCCATGCCTTTAAGGAACTGCGCCTGTACGTCATCACCGAGTTCTTGTAGCACGTTACCCTCGCGCTCACTATCGAGTAAGCGCCATAGAACAGCACGTTGCCTGGGAGGGGAGGACTCGATAAGGTGGGCTATATCGGGGGACGAGAGGCTTTTAAGCAAGTGCCTAATACTCTGCAGAGCGCCCGTATCGACAGCGTCGGAGAGAGTGCGTAAGTGGTGCTGAGTTTGGGCTTGATCGTTTGCTTGCGGCATGCAGAATACTCGACGAAGAGAGGTGGGTAAGCGCTAGGCGTGACCTTTTCTGTTGGTGTATGTGTTTGCACGCGATTATGCAAGAAATGCTGTGTGACAACAATCTATTATCGCTGACACTCGTCAACAATGGTGTTTTTTACCGCCGCTGATGAACTATTCCTCCTCGTCAAAACGGTTGTTCACAAGGCGGCACAAGCTTTCTAGGGCATCGTTTTCATCTTCACCGTCGCACTGAATGATGATGCAGCAGCCTTTGGAGGCGGCCAGCATCATGACCGACATGATGCTTTTTCCATCGACACTGCGGCCATCTTTAGTCACTTGTATGCTGCAGGCGAAGTTCGTCGCCGTGGTAACCAGTTTCGCGGCGGCTCTGGCGTGTAGGCCTAATTTGTTGATGATCTCTACTTGTTGTTTAACCATGGCAGACTTATCGGCGTTTGAAGTTGTTATTCGAGTTCACGATGACGAATTTGTACATGATCAAAATGTTCCTCGAAGTGTTGGAAAAGTTTGTCTGCTAGGTAGACGCTACGATGTTGCCCTCCGGTACAGCCGATGGCGACGGTGGTGTAGGAGCGGTTGTTGGCGAGAAAGCGTGGCAGCCATCGCTCTAAGTAGGCGGTGATATCGTTGAGCATCTCATCGACATCTTGCTCCCCTTCGAGAAACTCTCTGACGCCGGCGTCTAAGCCAGTCTGGCTCCGCAGAGAGGTCACCCAATGCGGGTTAGGTAAACAGCGAAGATCGAAGATCATATCGGCGTAGGAGGGGCTGCCATGTTTGAAACCGAACGATTGGAACAGCACAGTCATCTGATTGTTACTTTGCTGGGCTACCTCCTTGTTAATGAAGTCGCGTAGCTCGTGATAGGTCAACTTGCTGGTATCAATGGTCAGATCAGCAATGTTGGCTATGGGTTGCAGCACTCGGCGTTCATTGATAATAGCTTCCTGTAGAGCCGTGTGTTGATTGCTCAAGGGGTGCTTTCTACGCGTCTCGCTAAAGCGCTGAATGAGGCGGCTATCAGCTGCATCGAGATAGATGATAGAAGTATCAAGCTCCTCTGGTATGGCTTTCATTACATGGGGAAACTCGGAGAGACTGTGAGAGTTGTTGCGGGCGTCAATGCAGACGGCCAACCTCTCGTGCTCAGGGGATGAGTTGGCATGCGTCTCGCTAATGAGTGCGGGTAGTAAGTAAGCAGGCAGGTTGTCGATGCAGAAGAAACCAGCGTCCTCTAGTACATTTAAGGCGGTGCTCTTTCCCGATCCAGAGCGGCCACTAATCACTACGAGTCTCATCTGCCTATGTCCTTTTTCTCATTTTCATTATGTTAAAGGCCGTTATTAATAAAGCCTAAGCGGAGGTGACGATATTAATGGCTGCGTCGAATAACTCTTGATTACTGCTGGCGTCACGGAGAGATTGGCAATAGTCTTGGTTGTTAAACTGTTCCGCAAGTAGAGAGAGCGCCTGTAGATGCTGATCGCAAGCCTCTTCCGGTACCAATAAAACAAAGAACAGATCGACGGGCTGATTATCAATTGCGTCGAAATCAATGGCTTGTTTTAGTTTAAAGAGGGCGCCAGTGATGGTAATGCAGTTGGGAACTCGACAGTGTGGGATTGCTATGCCATGCCCAATACCTGTGCTTCCGAGGCGCTCCCTAGCTTTTAAGCGCTGAAAAAGCTCCTCGGCATCGAACGCGCTAATGTCGTTACAGATAAACTCAGAAATAGTTTCGAGGAGTCGTTTCTTCGACGACCCAGGAGCATCACAATAAGTGCGCTCTACAGTAAGAATATTAGGCAGCTGCATAATGATCAATATCTAGAGTGGCTAACGGAGGCCGTGATTATTCGACGTGGATTTTTCTTTATACTTTAACAGTTGACGATCAAGCTTGTCGGCTAATAGATCAATGGCGGCATACATATTACCGCTCTCCGAAGAGGCGACAAGGCTGCTTCCAGTTACATGGAGGCTGGCGTCTGCTTTGTGCCGTGTTTTTTCTATCGATAAAGTAACGGATGAGGAGGTTATCAGATCTGAGTGACGATCTAAACGATCAAATTTACCGACAACGTAGTCATGTAGCGCGTTAGTAACTTCTAGGTGATGACCGCTGATGTTGATTTGCATATATATTCCTCTCTGTTGTATCGGTATAGCTGCATATCGGTATGCGACTTTGCTGAGCATTTTTGATTGCATGCGTTGTCGCTTGTTAATGGCTCACTCTAATTTTTTGTTATTTTTCGTCTATAAATTGTAGCTAACATATGCTGACTTTAAACCAGCTGTTTACGCTCGTTGGATGGAGGAATCATCATCGACTCGCGGTATTTGGCTATTGTTCTGCGTGCGACCTTGATTCCTTGTTCGGCAAGGAGTTTTGTTATTGCATTATCGCTCAATGGCTTACGTTGGTTTTCGGCGTTTATTAACTTCTTGATAATGGCGCGGATGGCGGTGGAGGAACACTCGCCACCGCTCTCTGTGCTGACGTGGCTAGAAAAGAAGTACTTGAGTTCGAAGATGCCGCGCGGTGTGTGCATGTACTTCTGAGTAGTGACTCGGGATATCGTCGACTCATGCATTTCGACAGCTTCAGCAATGTCCAGCAGCACCATAGGTTTCATGGCCTCCTCACCGTAGTCAAGGAAACCCTGCTGTAGTTCGACAATTTTGCTAGCCACTTTCATTAGTGTTTCATTACGACTTTGTAAGCTTTTTAACAGCCAGCGGGCCTCTTGTAGGTTGTCCTTAAGAAAGGTGTTGTCACTACTGCTATCGGCACGCTTAATCAGTGCGGCATAGTTTCCGTTGATACGTATGTTTGGTGAAACATCAGGGTTTAATTCTACTTGCCAGTGCTCAGCAGTTTTCCGCACGAAGACGTCCGGTACAATGTACTGGGTATCCTCCTCATTGATATAGTCACCAGGCCTAGGGTTAAGGCTTTGTATTAGTGCGATAACTACTTTTAACTGTGGCTCTTTTATCTTGGCACGACGCATCAGTTGGGCGAAGTCCCGATTACCCAATAAAGGAAGGTAATGAGTGATCACCTTCCTTGTTTCCGCCAACAAAGGGGTATCTTCCGGTAGTTGGTTCAGTTGTATTAATAGGCATTCTTTTAGGTCGTGTGAGGCAACGCCGGGGGGGTCAAATTGTTGTACGCGGTGGAGTACGGCCATCACCTCGTCAAGCTCTACCGGGGAGGCGAGGTCAAGCCCTGCGTGAATCTCCTCGGCGCTCAAAGAGAGCATGCCGGAAGGCTCTACGGCATCGATGACCGACATGGCAATAACTCGGTCGGTATCTGACATAGGGGTGAGATTGAGTTGCCAGAGTAGATGATCGTGAAGCGTTTCTGACTGGCTATTGCGTGAGTCAAAATCGAAGTCGTCTGTCGCGGTACCGGCACTACCGCCGGTGTTTTGATAGACATCATCCCACTGAGTGTCGACTGGCAAATCGGGAATGGTGTCCGGTTGAGACCAGTCGATATCGTCGTGGCTGGTATCTGCGCTAGGGTCTGTTGGCTCCGTTTTTTTATGTTCCTCTGTGCTCTGGCATGGTCCTTCTTGAGAGCTGTTTAAAGCCTCGAGGTTATTTTCGCTACTCAGCCCTCCCTGACTGTTATCATCTTCACTGATTTCGAGCATTGGGTTTGATTCAAGAGCTTGTTGAATCTCCTGCTGTAAGTCGAGTGTCGATAGTTGCAGCAGACGGATAGCCTGCTGTAACTGCGGGGTCATGGTGAGCTGTTGACCCATCTTTAATTGAAGTGACTGTTTCACTACGTCAGTGTCTCCTGAGCAGCCAGAATGAAAGAAAATAAGAAGCGGGCTGCCGTCGCGTTGTGTATCTGAGGACTGTGTCTGTTGCCAGGCGGGTGGTCGATGGCTGCTTAGGTGTAGAGGTTATTCGGCAGCCGGTGACGGTGATGTAACCCATAATAATACAGTCGTTTTTATAAGTATCCGCGGTCAGTTTAGCGAGCCTAGCTCTGGCAGGCAAACTTTAGGCCGGTTTTGTTGCTGCAGTTGTGCGCAACTTAGAGCTTGAACTGTTCACCTAGGTAGACTTTGCGAACCTGCTGATTGGCGAGTACTGCATCGGCATTGCCCTCAGCGATAATATAGCCTTCGCTGACAATATAGGCTTTATCGCAGATGTCGAGAGTTTCGCGTACATTATGATCGGTAATCAGTACGCCAATGCCCTTGGACTTTAGGTGATTAACAATTGCCTTTATCTCATTGACGGAGATAGGGTCGACACCCGCAAAGGGCTCGTCAAGCAAGATGAATTCGGGTTCGGTAGCCAGAGCTCGGGCTATTTCAACGCGCCGCCGCTCGCCACCGGATAGCGACATGCCGAGGCTCTTGCGGATATGGGTAATATGAAACTCTTGCAGTAGCCCTTCCATTTTACTACGTCGCTGTTGGCGATTAAGGTCGTGACGGGTCTCCAGTATAGCGAGCAAGTTGTCCTCAACGGAAAGTTTGCGAAAAATAGAGGCTTCTTGTGGGAGATAACCGATGCCGAACTTTGCTCGTCCGTGCATGGGCTCGGCAGAGATGTTGATGTCGTTGATCCAGACCTGTCCTGCATCCTGGGGGACGATACCGACAACCATGTAGAAGCAGGTTGTCTTGCCTGCACCGTTGGGGCCGAGGAGTCCTACTACCTGGCCGCTCTCGATGGAGAGAGAAACATCTTTGATGATTTTTCTGCTCTTATAAGCTTTCGCTAAATTATCTGCTCTAAGCGTTGCCATTGGTTATTCTTCGTCTGATAGCGGTGGTTGAGAGGGCGAAGGCTGCTCAGGCGTTTTCTCTGGCGCTGAGTGTGCTTTGTTGTTGGTTTGGCTCGGTGGAATAACGACGTGTACACGGTCGTCGCCGCTTGTGGCTTCAGCGCTACCTTTGGCTTTGATAATTTCCTCGCTAATTAAGTACTCTATGCGCTCACTTTTCACTAGAGTGCCGTCTTGAGTGATGCTGGCATTCTTGGTCAGGATCAATAAGTCTTTGTCAGAAAAGTAATCGATGACTTCGCCTTGAGCATAGACAATCTGTTGCCCTACTTCGGGCAGTTGTTGTAAGTGTGCAGGCTTGCCAATAGCTTGAATTTTAGAAAGATCTCCATTCGCTTGATAGATAACGAGCTTGTCTGCAGTAATGTGGAGGCTACCTTGATCGAGTTTGACATTACCAATGTAAGTGGTAACAGCTGTTTTCTCATCGCGTTCGAGTCGGTCGGAGTATATGTGGATTGGTTGGTTTCTGTCACTCGGAAGTGCGTTAACAATGCTGCTCAAGCAAAGGCAAAGCAAAAGGCTGCTGAGAGCGAGTCTGTTATGGCGCATAGACGGTGTGTACTCCTGATAGAAGGGAGAGGAAGTTTAGGTCGAGGTCTGCGTGTAGGCCGATGGCGTCTGTTTTGCCGCTGCCTTGTCGTATGGTGACGGGGGCTGAGGTGTCGGCGGTATTGTTTTTAGTGTCGATTAAAAGGCTTTGTGTCGTTAATGTCAGTACGCGATCCTGTTTGCTCGGAAATTGAGTCAATACCACGTCTTTAGTCAGTAAAATGACCTTTTTACTATTGATAGTGCCATGCTGTGCGACAGCTGTACGGTAGGGGGTACCTAACAGGAAGCTGGTTAGCTTCGGAGATTCGATGGTCGTTTGCTGATTGTAGTCATGATGAATGGCTTCACTCGCTAGGCCCTTGCTACGAATAATACCGTCGGGCCCATAACTTAAGAAATCAGCCTTGGAGATATACCACTCTGGACTAGTAATCGTATCGGCAGTGGTTAGTTCCTGTACTTTGCGGCTTGAAAGAAGATAGAAGGTGGCAATCGTAATGGCGACTACTGTCGCCACTAACGCTAGCTGTTGTTGGACTTGTCTTGAACGTCGACTCACGAAATGCTACCTGCAAATTTACTGGTTGAGTTGATTATATCAGCCCTGCTCGCAGTAGAGCGTGTAAATGTACGACGCCTTCTAGCTTGCCATTTTTATCGGTGACAACGACGGCTGTGATGGCCTTGTCTTCCATAATCTTTAGAGCGCTCGCAGCAAGCATATCGCCACTAACAGTTTGACAGCCTTTGCTCATAATTTGTTCAATCTTCACGTTGTGAATGTCTGTGCCGCCGTCTAGGCTGCGACGCAGGTCGCCATCTGTAAATACGCCGATGAGTTGGCCATTGACATCGGTGACGCTGGTCATGCCCAAACCCTTGCTGCTAATCTCTATCAGTGCCTTGCTGAGGGGGGTGTCTGGTGTTACGCGGGGGATTGCAGTGTCGCTAACCATGACATCGCGTACTTTGAGTAATAATCTACGGCCCAGTGTTCCTCCGGGATGAGAGAAGGCGAAGTCCTCGGAAGTAAAGCCCTTTTCTTCAAGCAAGGCGATAGCAAGGGCATCGCCCATGACCAGCGCTGCCGTTGTACTGGAGGTGGGCGCGAGGTTTAGCGGGCACGCCTCTTTATCGATGCTGACATTAAGGTTGACGTCGGCAGCGGTAGATAGGGCAGAATTTGGGTTGCCTGTAATGGTAATTAAAGGCGCTCCCATACGCTTAATCAGCGGCACTATCGTGACAATTTCTGCGGTGTTGCCTGAGTTGGAAAGCGCTAGCACGACATCATTTTTGGTGATCATCCCTAGGTCGCCATGGCTGGCCTCACCCGGATGAACGAAGAAGGCTGGGCTGCCAGTGCTGGCTAGGGTTGCTGCGATTTTATTACCGATGTGGCCCGATTTCCCCATACCAGTGACAACAACTCTTCCTCTTGCGGCAAGCATAATAGAGCAGGCTTCGGCAAAATTTTCGTCGATAGAACCTCTGAGCTCGTTTATTGCCTGCTGTTCAAGATCTATGGTACGAAGACCTGAGGCTATAAAGGATGCATTATTACTCATGGTACTCACTTTAATATAGGTGAAATAGACTGCATATTAATCAATGCCGTGAACAGAGTACAGGTTATCTTTAGTGCCGCTAGGCTATTTATAAGAAGGGATGATGTTTCTCTATAGAAGGTAAGCTTACCTTACCCCCTTATAGAGGTGTCGCTATTTAATTGACGGAGTATAATGTGTTCTTCAATCCTATTGTGCCTAGTGAGTATCGATGAAAGTTCAAGCTTTATTATTTAACTGTTTGGTGGTGTTGAGTTGCTTTTTCACCTCGATGAGTTTGCAGGCTGCGGAGGCGGAGAGCGACCCAGCACAGGTTCTTGAGCGTGTTGGAACGGAGCTGATCGCGGAAATTAAGCTGGCCAAAGACTATTTCCCGAAGGACCCTGAACGATTCTATCGACGAGTTGATGAGGTTTTAGGGCCCTATGTCGACTTCACGACGTTTGCGCGCAATGTCATGGGTGACTATGGGAGTAGTGAGTCGTATCGACGTTTAAATACCGATGCTGAGAAAAAGCAGTTTATTGAGCGGGTCCGACGCTTTAGCGCAACCTTTAAAACCGGGCTGATTCATACTTATGCTAAAGGCCTGTTGAGCTTTGGTGGTGAGAGGCTAAATATCGAGCCTTTGACCGAGCAGCAGCGAAACAATATGGCAGAGGGGCGTAGCGTTGATGTTGTGCAACGTATTTACAATAAAGGCGCTAAGCCCTATGAGGTGCATTATAAAATGCGCAAAAATAAAGCGGGGCAATGGAAATTGCGTAATGTCGTGGTTGAGTCGGTCAATCTTGGTAGTGTTTACCGTCAGCAGTTCGTTAGTGCTATCCGCGCTCATAACGGAGATATCGACGTGGTGATTGATACTTGGGCTGTTTCTGCCTCCCCGCTAGAGGAGAAGTAGCTCCCAACTTGGTGCTTTTGGTCGCATTCGTTTTGAGGGGGGAAAGTGCAGCCTCTCGCAATTGTGGAGTAAATTGTCTAGAATGCGGCTTCTAAATTTACAGCCAACCAAGTTTTAGGTCTTTTCTATGCAAGCCCAAGATATAGAAGCATTGTTAGAGCAGCAGTTAGCCAATACTAATGCCACCGTTAACGTCATGGGCAGTCATATTGACATCACGATTGTCGGCGATGTTTTTGCAGGAGTCAGTCGGGTCAAAAAGCAGCAGATGGTTTACGCTGCTATTGCTGAGCTGATTGCCTCGGGTGAGGTCCATGCCGTTGATTTTATAAAAGCTTATACCCGTGCAGAGTGGGATCAACTAGCCTAGGCTTTAGTTGAAGTTCGCTCGTGCTGTTATCTATCTTAAGTATTTTTCGCTAGGAAACCAATGGATAAGTTACTGATTACTGGTGGGGCTAAGCTCGATGGGCAGATCCGCATTTCAGGCGCTAAAAACGCCGCACTTCCAATCTTGGCCGCTTCACTACTGTGTGATGAGCCTCTAACTATTCACAACCTGCCTCACCTACACGACGTGACGACGATGAATGAGTTGTTGCGTTGTTTAGGGGTAGAGTTAACTATAACTGAGAAACTCAGTGTGGAGATTAATACGGGGACGATCGATTGTTATACCGCCCCGTATGAGCTAGTTAAGACTATGCGCGCCTCTATTTTGGTGTTGGGGCCTCTGCTGGCTCATTATGGTGAAGCTCGGGTTTCATTTCCTGGTGGTTGTGCTATCGGTAGTCGTCCGGTCGATATACACCTTAAAGGGCTGGAGGCGATGGGAGCCGAGATTTCTGTTGACGGTGGTTACATTCACGCCAAGTCGAATGGGCGTCTGCACGGGGCAAATATCGTCATGGAGGCGGTGACTGTTGGGGGTACAGAAAATTTGCTGACAGCAGCAGCGTTAGCTGAAGGCACAACAGTATTGGAGAATGCTGCGCGTGAGCCTGAGGTGGTAGATCTTGCTAACTTCCTTATAGCGATGGGAGCCGATATATCCGGCCATGGCACTGATACTATTACCATTAACGGTGTCGAGCGCCTGCACGGCTGCGAGTATCGAGTTATGCCCGACCGTATTGAAACGGGTACGTATCTTGTTGCTGCTGCAGCGACTGCCGGCCGCGTTAAGCTGCTGGATACCACGGGTGATACTCTCGGGGCAGTATTACTTAAGCTAGAGGAGGCTGGGGCGGAAGTCACTTGTGGCGATGACTACATCGAGTTGGATATGCGTGGTAAGCGCCCTAAGGCTGTGAGCTTGAAAACGGTTCCTTACCCTGGTTTTCCAACTGACATGCAGGCGCAGTTTACGGTGCTCAATAGCATTGCAGAAGGTACTGCAATGGTGACGGAAACGATCTTTGAGAATCGCCTGGTTCATGCTCACGAGCTGAACCGCATGGGTGCTAACATTGTGCTGGAAGGCAATACTGCCATTATCCAGGGGGTGGAGGGATTGCAGGCTGCTCCGGTTATGGCGTCGGACCTGCGGGCTTCGGCAAGTCTTGTTATTGCAGGTCTAGTGGCGGAAGGTGATACTATCGTGGATCGTATTTACCATATTGATCGCGGCTATGAGTGTATTGAAGAGAAGCTGCATTTGTTGGGCGCTTCTATTAAACGTATTGTGGACTGATGATGAACCAACCTTTGATTATCGCGCTGACTAAAGGGCGAATTCTAAAAGAGACCTTACCGCTCTTGGCGGCAGCGGGCATTGAACCTGTTGAAGATATATCTAAGAGTCGAAAGTTGATCTTTGATACCACGGATCCAGCAGTGCAGTTGCTGGTGATTCGCGGCTCTGATGTGCCGACCTATGTGAAGCACGGGGTAGCGGACATGGGGGTGTCGGGTAAAGACATGCTGCTAGAGGTTGGCGGTGCAGATCTGTATGAGTTGCTGGATCTTGAAATCTCAAAGTGTCGTTTGATGACCGCAGGGATTAAGGGGGCTGCACTGCCGCAAGGCCGTGTCAAAGTGGCGTCAAAATTCACCAATATCGCCAAGCGCTATTGTGCGGAGCGTGGTCTACAAGCTGAAATTATTAAGCTGTATGGTGCCATGGAGTTGGCGCCGATTATGGGGTTAGCTGACTTGATCGTAGATATTGTTGATACTGGAAATACGTTGCGTGCTAATGGTATGGAGCCGTTGGACTTGATCGCGGATGTGAGTAGTCGTTTGGTTGTTAACAAGGCTGCGATGAAGATGAAGCATCAACGTATCGAGCAGGTGGTGGAGAAAATATCTGCCGCAGTCGTTGCTAAGCGTTAAGCCTCGCAGTAACCTTTCAGTTAGTCGAAGTGAAATCCGCTGTTAAAAGCGGATTTTTTAGTATTGGAGTAGGAAAAATGAACACCCTCAAAGTGAAGATGCTTGAGAGCTCGGCGGCCGACTTTTCGGCCCAGCTAGAACAGTTGCTGGCATGGGAATCGGTCTCTAATGATAACGTTCAAGCTGCGGTTGTTGAAATTATAGCCTCTGTTCGACACCGAGGTGACGCAGCTCTACTCGACTATACGGCGTGCTTTGATCGTTACTCGGTGAGCTCAATGGAGGCCTTGAAAGTCAGTTCAGAGCGTGTTGCTACTGCTTTGGCAGGAATTGGTGAAGAGCGCCGTACGGCGCTAGAATTGGCGGCGGAGCGAGTTAAGAGCTATCACGAGCACCAGCGCCAGGAGTCTTGGCAGTATCAGGAATCCGATGGGACTATTCTCGGACAGAAGGTTACGCCGCTAGATCGAGTGGGCTTATATGTGCCTGGTGGCAAGGCGTCGTACCCATCTTCGGTGTTGATGAATGCGATTCCTGCCAAGGTGGCGGGGGTGCGGGAGATTGTCATGGTGGTGCCCTCTCCGGAAGGTGAGCTGAGTGATATGGTATTGGCCGCCGCTGCTGTGGCCGGCGTGGATACGATTTACACGATAGGCGGGGCGCAGGCGGTAGCCGCCTTGGCCTACGGTACAGAGACGGTGCCGAAAGTTGATAAGATTGTCGGGCCGGGCAATATTTATGTCGCGACAGCGAAGCGCCAAGTCTTTGGTCAAGTTGGTCTAGATATGATTGCGGGGCCGTCGGAGATATTGGTGATCTGTGATGGCGGTACCGACCCTGACTGGATTGCTATGGATCTTTTCTCACAGGCGGAGCACGATGAGGATGCGCAGGCTATTTTGCTGAGTGACGATGCTGATTTTCTGGTTGCGGTACGTGATAGCATGCGCGCGCTACTGCCAACCATGGAGCGAGCTGAAATTATTCGAGCGTCAGTCGAGGCTCGCTGTGCCTTAATTCTTGTCGATGACTTACAAGAGGCGGCTGAAATTGCCAATGTTATAGCCCCTGAGCACCTTGAGTTATCGGTGGCTGAGCCGGAATTGTTGTTGAAAGAGATTCGTCACGCAGGGGCAATCTTCATGGGGCGCTATACGGCAGAGGCGCTAGGTGATTATTGTGCTGGGCCTAATCATGTGTTGCCAACCTCAGGAACCGCGCGCTTCTCTTCGCCCCTAGGTGTCTATGACTTCCAGAAGCGCTCGTCATTGATTCAGTGCTCGGCGGCAGGCGCTTCAGTGCTGGGTAAGACGGCGGCGGTGCTTGCTAGGGGGGAGTCTTTAACGGCGCATGCCCGTTCGGCTGAATACCGGGTTAAAGACTAGCGCCATTTTTTTGCTCGACACTAGTCGAGCTTTGTCGGGCGCTTGCCCACGGATAGCTCAAAGCTCGATGCCTTGCCTTTACGGATCACCTCGACGTTGATGACTTGCCCTGGTTTGAGTGAGGCGACTTGAGTCATTCCCATTCTGCCGGTGATCAGTGGGCGGTCATCGATCTTGCTGATAATGTCGCCAGGGAGCAAACCTGCTCTAGCGGCAGGGCTGTTGCGGTAGATCGCGCTGATGATTATCCCTTCGCTGCTTTTTGCTAGTGCAGCGCTGCGCTCTTGTACTTCTATGCCAAGCCAGCCCCTGACTACTTGTCCGTTGGCGATAATTTCTCGCATGACATTGTGCGCAATGTCAGCCGGAATGGCCAGGCCAATGCCTTGGGAGTCGCCGTCGTTAGACCAGATAGCTGAGTTGATGCCAATCAGGCGGCCATAGACGTCGATCAGAGCTCCCCCGGAGTTGCCAGGGTTGATGTCTGCGTCGGTTTGGATGTAGTTTTCGTAGGTGTTGAGTGCTAGTCCGTAGCGGCCGGTTGCGCTGATAATTCCCTGGGTGACCGTGTGGCCGAAACCAAATGGGTTGCCGAGCGCTAAAACGACATCGCCCACGCGTGATTGCTCGGCCTGGCCGAAGCGAATGGGGGTCAGCGAGGGGAGTTCAATCTTAAGTACGGCAAGATCTGTGTCGGGATCGCTGCCGACGACAACGGCGAGGCTCTCTCGGCCATCGAGTAGTGACACGAGAATTTGATCGGCTCCTTTGATGACGTGGTGATTGGTGAGTATGTAGCCATCTTTTTGTACGATGACGCCGGAGCCGAGACTACGCTCTATGCGTTGTTGGCGAGAGCTGTTGCTGTTGTTGGAGTAGTGGCGAAAAAAAGGATCTTGCAGCAAAGGGTGTGCGCTAGGGGCTGTTCGTCGTGCTGTATAGATGCTCACAACGGAGGGGGCGGCTATTTCGACGGCGTTGGCGTAGGAGGCGGCCTCTTGCTGCTGGGGTCTGGTTAAGAATATTGCCGGCGAGGAGGAAAAATACTGCGGGAAAAGGATGATAGTTAGTGCGGCAAGGAGTAGGCCGGAAATGATTGGCCAGCCAAACAATTTAAGCAGAGACTTCATTCGAGACCCAGTATTGAAATGCTACGGTGTAAACCCGCTATGATATAGCGATAACTTGCGGCTGTCTGCTATCTATTGTTGAATGCATCGCGTGCTTGCCAATCAAATTTCATTAGGCGGATTGTTTATGGCGATAAAATTGCGAGAATTACTTGAGGCTTGTGAGTCGTGGTTGCGGCCCGAGCAATTTGATGACTTTGCCCCCAACGGCTTGCAAGTGCAGGGTCGAGAGGAGGTGGCGTTGGTTGTTGCTGGAGTGACAGCCTGTCAGGCGTTACTGGATCGGGCTGTTGAGCTCGGTGCGGGGGCTGTATTGGTTCATCATGGTTACTTTTGGCGCGGCGAGGATCCGTGCCTGACAGGGATTAAGTATCGTCGTATTAAGACCTTGATTGATAATGATATCAGTCTGATTGCTTATCATCTGCCGCTAGATGCCCATCCAGAGCTGGGGAATAATGTGCAGCTTGCAGGTTTGCTGGGGATTGAGGTGGTCGGTGGTGTGCCTGCTACCGGTAGCCCGGCTATCGCGCTGATGGGGCGATTTTCAGTGCCGCTGACGGGGGTGGAATTGCGTGACAGGATCGAGCGGGTACTTATTCGTGAGCCTTTGCATATTGCTGCAGATAGGCCAATAAAGTCTGTGGCTTGGTGCACCGGTGGCGGTCAGGGTTATATTGAGCAGGCCGTTGCTGCGGGTGTTGATGCCTTTATTAGTGGTGAAGCGTCAGAGCAAACCGTGCATTTAGCACGAGAGCACGGTATCCACTTCTATGCGGCGGGGCATCATGCCACTGAGCGCTACGGTGTGCAGGCGCTGGGTGAGAGAATTGCGCGGGAGCTGGCGGTTGACGTGGTTTTTGTGGATATTGACAACCCGGTATAGAGGAGGGGAAGGCTAAGGTTGCCCTTAGCCTTTTCGAGCTACTTTTTGATCAGGCTTTTATCTAGGCCAAAGCTCTCATCGAGTACGCCGTGTTTGATGTTGGGGTCTTTAGGGGCGTAATCCAAGGGAGCGCTAGTTATTGTTTCCGGCACCTCCGCTATCTCCTCACTGGGGTTTGGGATCTTCTTGATAGTCTGCTCGTGCTCCGTTGTATCGAGTAGGTCGGTGGCGGCTTGGGCGAGATGGTTGTGCACGTCTCGGTAGCTTTGAGTCAGGTTGTCGACGAGGCGGGCGGTTTCGACAAAGTGTTTCTCAACCTGTTGTTGGTACTCGTTGAGTTCGTCTTTGGTTGAGTTTAGCTCGCCTGAAAGGTCGCGATTCTTACGGCTATTAGACGAGAATTGCTGAGAGAGGATGATGCCAATAGCGGCACCGATAACCGTAAAAAGGGCCGCAATAATAATAGCTTCAAGGGTCGAAAACACGGTAGCTCCTAAAGATTGTGCTGCTGGTTGTAGCAGCATGTTTGTTGCATTGATTGGTGAATATTAAAGCATTATAAGGGATCTCCTGGCTAGTGATTTGCGCGCTTGAGATTGCGTCGCTGGCATTGAGTGGTTACAGTGTGCGGCACCTCGTAGCCTATGCTGCCGAGGTGTGCTGCAATCAAAATGATGGTTAAAAAATAGATGACTCCTCTTCAGCGTTATAAGAATGACTTAAAGAAACCGGGCTTTAACTACGATGCTTCACAAGAGAAGGCCGTTTTGCATCTACAGAGATTGTATGATGATTTGCTGGCCAACCCTGATCTGAGGTCGGGAGGTTTTGTTGCTAAAGTCAGAGCTTTGTTTGCAGGGTCCCCTCAGCCCGTTGCGGTTAAGGGGTTGTATTTTTGGGGTGGGGTTGGTCGTGGCAAGACCTATTTAATGGATAACTTTTATGAAAGCCTGCCTTTTTCTGAGAAGCAGCGGACGCACTTTCATCGCTTTATGCGTGATGTGCATCATAAGCTAAATGAGTTGCAGGGCGAGAAGAACCCTTTGAGCCGTGTCGCTGACGAGATAGCCGCTAGGACGCGTATTATTTGCTTCGATGAGTTTTTTGTCTCGGATATTACGGATGCGATGATTTTGGGGGGCTTGTTTGAGGCGCTGTTTGAGCGCGGCGTCACTTTATTGGCGACATCGAATATTGTTCCCGACGGCCTTTATAGGGATGGCTTGCAGCGCAGCCGATTTTTGCCAGCGATCAAGTTGCTGAATGAGCGTACGGAGATTGTCAACGTTGATGGTGGTGTTGATTATCGTTTGAGGACACTGAAGCAGGCTGAGCTATATCATTATCCGCTGGATGAGGCGGCAGAGCTGTCGTTGGCGAGTAGTTTTACTAATCTAGCGCCTGATGCCTGTGTCTCTGATGTTGGGGTCGAGATAGAAGGGCGGGAAATACTGAGTCGCCATCTCGCGGATGATGTTGTGTGGTTTGATTTTTATGCCATTTGTGATGGCCCGCGGTCGCAGAATGATTATATTGAGCTTGCCAAAGAGTTTCATGCGGTAGTCATTTCGTCGGTGCCGCAGTTCAATTCAAAGGATGATTTGGCGCGAAGGTTCATTAATTTGGTCGATGAGTTTTACGACAGGGGGGTAAAGGTGGTACTATCCGCCGCGGTGCCGTTGGAAGAGCTGTATTCCACTGGCAGGTTATCATTCGAGTTTGAGCGTACAATCAGCCGGTTGCTGGAAATGCAATCGCACGAATACCTCGCTAGAGAGCATAGGCCCTAGGCTTTGCTTGGTAGTTTAAGGGTGTTCGGGTAGTGGTTTTGTCGTATTAGTTGAGGCTAATCTAAGTCCCAGCTGGCAAAATCTACTGCGAAGTCCACTCGTTCATACTCACATTAAATCGCCCAAGGGGCATAAATAGATGAAGACTTTTAGCGCTAAGCCAGCTGATGTAAAACGCGACTGGTATGTTGTTGATGCGGCAGACCAGACTCTTGGTCGTCTGGCTACCGAAATTGCACACCGTCTACGCGGTAAGCATAAGGCAGAATACACTCCTCATGTTGATACCGGCGATTATATCGTTGTGATTAATGCAGAGAAGATCCGTGTATCTGGTAAGAAGACAACGGATAAGATTTACTACGGTCACACCGAATATCCTGGTGGTCTAAAGAGCATCACCTTTGAGCAGTTGATTGATAAAGCGCCTGAGCGTGTTATTCAGTCTGCCGTTAAGGGCATGTTGCCACGCAACCCTCTGGGGCGTGCAATGTTTAAGAAAATGAAGGTCTACGCCGGTAGTGAGCATCCTCACACTGCGCAGCAGCCTCTAGAACTTGATCTTGGGGTAAGTAAATAATGTCTGCTACTCAATACTACGGTACCGGTCGTCGTAAGACCTCGACAGCTCGCGTGTTCCTTACTGCAGGAACGGGCAACATCACTATCAACAACCGCACCATCGAAAATTTCTTCGGTCGTGAAGTTGCGCGCATGATTGTGCGTCAGCCTCTAGAGTTGGTTGAACTGGTAGAAAAGTTTGATCTGAACATTACTGTTAAAGGCGGTGGTAGCTTCGGTCAAGCTGGTGCAATTCGTCACGGTATCACCCGTGCCTTGATGGAGTACGACGAAGGTCTTCGTCCAGCTCTTCGTAAGGCTGGCTTTGTTACTCGTGATGCTCGTGAAGTTGAACGTAAGAAAGTCGGACTACGTAAAGCACGTAAGAAGCCTCAGTTCTCTAAGCGTTAATTTGCTGGTGTTATCGACAAGAGCGTCCGTTATCGGGCGCTTTTTTTTGCTTGTAATTAGTTAGCTTCGTTGAAAAGGTAAAACTACTTGTTGTTACAAGGGTTTTGCTTGTAAGAGAGGGCTAATTTAATTAATATCGACCGCATTTATAGTAGGGTTATAAGGTTGCCGAAGTGCGACTGAATGATAATTGATATGCTGTTACGGGGGAGAACGTCATGACTGACGAGGTAAATTCAGGGCGGCGACGGTTTTTGACTGCGGCAACTTCGGTTGTGGGTGCAGTCGGGGCCGTCGGTGTTGCTACGCCGTTTTTGGGGTCTTGGAACCCTAGTGCCAAGGCTAAGGCTGCCGGCGCGCCAGTGAGCGCGGATGTTGGTAAGATAGAGCCGGGGCGGATGATTATTGCCGAGTGGCGTGGTAAGCCGGTTTATTTGGTGCACCGAACGCAAGAGCAGTTGGATACGTTGGCAGGGCATAACGATCATTTGCTCGACCCTCAATCAGAGCAGCCACAGCAGCCTTCCTATGTAACAGGAATCGAGCGTTCGATTAAGCCTGAGCTACTTGTTCTGGTTGGTTTGTGTACTCACCTTGGTTGTGCGCCTAAGTATCGTCCAGAAGTCGCTCCTGCCGATTTAGGCGAGGATTGGGTCGGTGGTTTCTTCTGCCCTTGCCATGGCTCGAAGTATGATCTCTCTGGTCGCGTATATCAGGGGGTGCCTGCGCCTCTTAACTTAGAGGTGCCTCCCTATCGCTATGTCTCTGATGTAGTGATCATCGTTGGCGAAGACCAGGAGCAAGCGTAATGAAAGGTTTGATTGCTTTACGTGATTGGGTGGATGCTCGTCTGCCAATCATGCGTGCATGGGATACCCATATGGGTAAGTACTATGCGCCAAAGAACTTTAATTTTTGGTATTTTTTCGGTGTTCTCTCTCTGTTGGTGTTGGTTAATCAGCTGCTGACGGGTATCTGGCTGACTATGATGTATGTGCCTGACCCTGATAAGGCCTTCGCCTCTGTAGAATACATCATGCGCGACGTAGACTACGGCTGGATCATTCGCTTGATGCACTCGACCGGCGCATCGGCATTCTTTGCGGTTGTTTACCTGCATATGTTCCGCGGCTTACTCTATGGCTCGTATAAGAAACCACGTGAGTTGGTGTGGATCTTTGGTATGGCGATCTATCTCGCCCTGATGGCGGAAGGTTTCTTGGGGTATGTACTGCCCTGGGGGCAGATGTCGTATTGGGGGGCTCAGGTTATCGTGTCGTTGTTTGGTGCGATCCCAGGTATCGGCCCAGACCTTGTGCAGTGGATTCGGGGTGACTATTTAATTAGTGGTATTACGCTTAACCGATTCTTTGCTTTGCATGTGGTGGCGCTACCTATTGTGCTGCTGGCTTTGGTTGTGTTGCATTTGCTCGCTCTTCACGAGGTGGGCTCGAACAACCCGGATGGCGTTGAGATTAAAGAAAATAAAGATGCCAACGGCATTCCTAAGGACGGCGTGCCGTTCCATCCATTTTATACTGTGCATGATCTTGTGGGCATTGCTGTCTTCCTATTCGTTTTTTGTGGCATTCTGTTCTTTATGCCGGAGATGGGTGGATACTTCCTTGAGCACGCCAACTTCGAAGTGGCTAATGGGCTTAAGACCCCGGCTCATATCGCCCCGGTCTGGTACTACACCCCCTTCTATGCCATGTTGCGCGCTGTAACGATAAGTATTGGTCCTCTTGATGCCAAGTTCCTAGGGTTTGTGGTCATGGGTGGAGCTATTGCGATCCTGTTTGTGCTTCCCTGGCTTGATCGTAGTCCGGTCAAATCGTGGCGCTACAAGGGGCGGATAAGTAAGTTTGCTCTAATATTGCTACCTATTGTCTTTGTCATTCTGGGTTATCTTGGTGTTAAGCCGACAACACCTGGGCGTACGATGATGGCGCAAATATGTACCGTGTTGTACTTTGCGTTCTTTGTATTGATGCCTTGGTATACCTCTATAGAGAAGACTAAGCCGGTTCCAGATAGGGTGACAATGAAATGAAAAAATTGTTAATTGTTTTGACGATGTCAATGCTGCCCCTCGTGGCTATGGCTGCAGAAGAGATGTCTTGCGGCACTATTGAGTGCAAAAAGGTTACGGTAGATCCAACGGATAAGCCTTCTTTGCAGCGCGGTGCTCAGACCTTTGTTAATTACTGTATGGGGTGTCATGAGGCTTCCTACTCGCGTTATGGTCGCGTCGCAGAAGATCTGGGTATTCCCGATCAGCTGGTTATGGATAATCTGATCTTTGATGACTCAAAGATTGGTGATCTCATGACTAATGGTATGACGCCTAAGGACGCTAAGAAGTGGTTTGGTGTGGCACCGCCGGATCTGACCTTGGTGACTCGTGCTCGTGGTGAAGACTGGGTTTACACCTATCTGCTAAGCTTCTATCAAGATAGCTCTCGCCCTTGGGGTGTGAACAACCTAGTGTTTAAGGATGTGGGTATGCCGCATGCTTTGCGAGAGCTGCAGGGTTTAACGGTTTGTAAGCCTGCGTGGGCGATCGCAGCCAACGGTGGTGTCAAGCGTGACCCGTTAACGGGCAACCCGCAGGAAGATCCCGAGCACCAGTGTGGTCGTGTTGAGCATGTTGAGGGTACTGGGCTTAGCGATAAGGAGTATGAAGCGGTTGTTTATGATTTGACCAACTTCTTGGCCTATGTTGGTGAGCCTACGAAAATGAAGAGTCACAAGATTGGTATGTATGTACTGTTATTCTTGTGTGTCTTGTTTATCTTTGTCTACTTGCTCAATCGCGAGTATTGGAAAGATATTCACTAAGGCGGATTGCTCGTTTTAGTAATAACAGTAGTGTCAGCTGGCACTGCTGTTTTTGTGTTTTTAAAAAATGAAATTTTGAGGATATTTTGATGGGTGTAGTTGCTAAGCGATCTTCCATGACGTTTTTCTCTGACGGGTCTAGTCATTACAGCCACCGCGTCCGCATCGTGTTGGCAGAGAAAGGTGTAACTGTTGATATCGTCGATGTCGATATTGAGAATAAGCCGGCTGAGCTGGCGGACTTGAATCCATACAACGGTCTTCCAACATTGCTGGATAGGGATCTGGTTCTGTATGAGTCGAAAGTAATGATGGAGTATTTGGATGAGCGCTTCCCGCATCCCCCGTTACTGCCAGTCTATCCTGTTGCTCGCGGCCAAAGCCGTCTTTGGATGTATCGCATCGAGCGTGATTGGTGTCGTCTTGTTGATATAATTGAGGATCCGAAATCAAAGGTTAAAGAGGCTGATACGGCTCGAAAAGAATTGCGTGAGAGTTTGACCGGCGTCGCGTTGATTTTCTCTGAGAAGCCTTACTTTATGAGTGATGATTTTACCTTGGTCGATTGCTGTATGGCTCCTATACTCTGGCGTCTGCCTAATCTAGGTATTGAGATTCCGAAAACCAAGCAGACAAAGCCGTTGCATGAGTACATGGAGCGTCTGTTTGCTCGCGAGTCGTTCCAAGCCAGTCTTTCTGAGGCAGAGCTCGAAATGCGCCTGCAGATAAAGCTTTAATATGTTGCTTGTAGTAATGAGGCTGTAGCGATATGACAATGACCTCTCGCCGCCCTTATATATTAAGGGCGACATATGATTGGATTCTGGACAATGACTGTACTCCGTACATTATTGTTGATGCTTTGCTTCGTGATGTTGTCGTCCCCGAGCAGTTTATTCAGGATGGTAGGATAGTACTGAATATTGCTCCCGGGGCCGTACGGAGCTTAGAAATAGAAGGTGAGTATCTTTCGTTTAATGCTAGGTTTGCAGGTACGCCTATGGACGTGTTTGTGCCGTTTTATGCTTTGCTTGGTATCTACGCGAAGGAAAATGGCGAGGGGACCTTGTTTGAGGCTGAGGATCCGCCACCAGAGCCTCCAGCGCCAACAGAGCCGCCGGTTAAGAGTGGTCGTCCAAGTTTGCGGGTGGTGAAGTAGTTGTCGTTATAGGGGGTAAAGTTTGTTGCGCTAGATTCTAACTTTAACGCATGTTGTGAAATGAGAAGAAACTTCTTGCACCATCGCCACTACCTCCGTATATTTCGCCTCCGTCGTCACCGAGACAGCTTCTAAAGCCCACTCAAAACGACACGGTGAAAACGCTGAA